>CAZKNM010000029.1:10026-28393 GCA_964554135.1 uncultured Melioribacteraceae bacterium | reverse complement strand
ATCCGGTTCTATGCCGGTGGTATCGCAATCCATGACCAAACCAATTGTCCCGGTTGGTGCAATAACAGATACTTGTGCGTTTCTGAATCCATATTGCGTTCCTAATTCAAATGCGTTGTCAGCGTCTTCACGAGCAGCTTTTAAAAGATCAGAAGGACAAAATTGAGGATTAATCCCGATCGGTAGAATCGACAAACCTTCATATTCTTCCTGCGGTACATTATAAGCAGCACGTTTATGGTTGTTTATAATCCGCAGCATTTGTTCTTTATTCTTTTCATACTTAGGAAATGTTCCTTGTTCCTTTGCTATTTCTGCTGAAGTGGCATAAGCCTGCATATGCATGATGGCTGTCAAGGCACCGCATATAGCGTAGGCTTCCTGGCTGTCATATGGAATTCCTTGCCGCATCAGCAGTGAACCCAAATTAGCATAACCAAGTCCCAGTGTTCTAAAATCATAACTCCTCTGAGCTATCTCTTTACTTGGATATTGAGCCATTAGAACACTAATCTCTAAAACTATTGTCCATATTTTTGTGGCGTGACGAAATGCATTGATATTAAACTTTTGACTCTCATCCCCATAAAATTTTACAATATTCAATGAGGCTAAATTGCAGGCAGTATCATCTAAAAACATATATTCACTGCACGGATTAGATGCCCTGATAGGACCGTCCTCAGGACAAGTATGCCATTCATTAATCGTAGTGTGAAATTGCAAACCAGGATCAGCACTAGACCAAGCAGCATAGGCAATATCATCCCACAACTTTCTTGCTCTCATTTTTTTACAAGCTTTGGGACTTCGTTTTTCTTTTTCAGCTTTATCCAATTCAACACGCCAAAATAAATTCCACTCACCATCATTCAATACTGCACGCATAAAATCATTTGTAACTCGAACAGAATTATTTGAGTTCTGTCCTGAAATAGTTGTATAGGCTTCTGAATTCCAATCTGTATCATATATTGGAAATTCAATTGATTTGAATCCAAGTTTAGCAAGATGAATTACTCTTTCGATATAATTTTCCGGAACATGTGCCTGTCTGGCATTAATAACTGCCTGCATTAACCTTTTATTCGTCTTTTTATTAAATCTGTCGTTTTCGGGATGTTCTTGGTAACACGATTGTATTATTTTATTCAAGTGTAAATTGCATAGTTTAGAACCGGTTACCAGTGCAGCAACTTTTTGTTCTTCAGTTACTTTCCAATTTATAAATTCATCAATATCCGGATGATCGATATCTAAAGTAACCATTTTAGCGGCACGCCTTGTTGTACCACCCGATTTTATTGCGCCAGCCGATCGATCTCCAATTTTAAGAAACGACATCAAACCCGATGATTTCCCTCCCCCACTCAACGGCTCATGGACACCGCGAACTTGCGAAAAGTTTGTACCGGTACCCGAACCATATTTAAATAACCTTGCTTCACGAGTCCATAAATCCATAATTCCGCCTTCATTAACAAGATCATCCTTAATAGACTGAATAAAACAAGCATGCGGTTGAGGATGAGTGTAAGCATCGGTCGAGAAAGTAAGTTTTCCCGTTTGATTATCCACATAGTAATGGCCTTGAGATGGTCCGTTTATTCCATACGCCCAATTTAACCCTGTGTTGAACCATTGCGGTGAGTTTGGTGCGGCATATTGATTTGCGAGCATATACATTAATTCATCATAATAAGCCTTAGCATCATCTTCACTGTCAAAAAAATTTGCTTTCCATCCCCAATAAGTCCATGTACCTGCTAGCCTATGAAATACTTGTCTTGAATCTGTCTCTGAAGAGTACCTATCTTTTTCCGGAAGTTCTTCAAGTCTCTTCAAATCAGCAGTTGAAGGCTGAAGCCATTTTGGAATTCCTTCTTCTTTAATCTTACGTAATAATCTTGGTACACCTGCTTTGCGAAAATATTTCTGCGCAATTACATCGGTGGCTACCTGAGACCAATGCTTTGGCACATAAACATCTTCCATCCTAAAAACAATTGATCCATCGGGATTTTTGATTTCAGAGACTCTTTTAGCAAATTCAATTGGGGAAAGCGGATCTTGGCCGGTTACAGTAAAAAGACGATTTATCTGCATTTACAACTCCCTTCTTAAAACTTTATATTTATTACAAAGGGTAATAAAACCCCTAAACAATTTTCACTAAATATTTTTGTAGAGAACTTTACCCTGTAAGAATTGTGGTAGCTTTGAAAGCTAAATCAAGATAAATAAAAATTAATACTTAAGCAATTACCTGAGTCAAAATAGAGAAAATAATTCAAAAGATTTATCACAAAAGAGTGAGAGCAAATTTGCGAAAATATTTTTTCATAATAAAGTCTTGACTTTTTTAATTATTTTACCATATAAATCTCATGATAGTGGAAAGTAGAGATGGAATTTCAACGAAGTGCTGGAATTTTGCTTCACCCAACATCATTACCGGGAGATTACGGTATCGGAGACTTGGGCCCGAATGCATATAAATTTATCGATTTCTTGGAAGATGCCGGTCAAACATTGTGGCAAGTCTTCCCCTTGGGACCAACCGGTTACGGTGACTCACCTTATCAATGTCTTTCCGACTTCGCCGGTAATTATTTACTAGTAAGTATCGATCTATTGATTGAAGACGATCTGCTCACAAAAGAAGATTTAAAAGATTACCCTTCCCTTCCTGACCATAATGTTGATTTTGGAAATGTAATTATCCACAAAACGAACCTGCTGAATAACGCATTTAATAATTTTAAATCGCATGGCACAAAGATAGAAAAAGAGTATGAAGAGTTTTGTGAAAAAAATAAAGATTGGCTTGACAACTTTTGTCTGTTCATTTCATGCAAGCAGTATCATAATAATAAAGCTTGGTATGATTGGTTAAAAGATATTGCGTTGTATGAATCTAACGCTGTGGAAGTATGGAAAGAAAAATTAAAAGATAAAATTGAGTTTCATAAATTTTTACAATTCACTTTCGATAAACAGTGGAGACAACTAAAAAAATATGCAAACAACAAAAACATAAAAATTATTGGTGATCTTCCTATTTTTATTGCTTACGATAGCGCCGATTTATGGGCGAATAAAAATTTGTTTAGTGTTGATGATAATGGAATGTTAGAAACCGTTGCCGGCGTTCCACCTGATTATTTCAGCGAAACTGGCCAGCTTTGGGGTAATCCCCTTTATAGGTGGAAAATAATGGAGAAAGATGATTTCCTTTGGCACAGAAAAAGATTTGCCCGTAGACTCGAATTGGTAGATATTATTAGGTTGGATCATTTTAGAGGATATGATGCTTATTGGGAAATTCCGAGTAATGCACCAACCGCAGTAACTGGTAGATGGATCAAAGGTCCCGGCGAGAAATTTTTCAAGGTTTTGAAAAAATATCTTGGCGATATACCAATTTTAGCCGAGGATTTGGGTGTTATTACAAAATCTGTCCGAGACTTAAGAGATAAATTTAGTTTCCCCGGCATGAAAATCCTTCAGTTTGCATTTGGAGATAAAGGTGATAAATCCTTCCTTCCGCATAACTTAGTGAAGAATTGCTTGGTATTTACTGGATCTCACGATAATGATACAACAAAAGGATTTTTTGAAAAAGAGAAAGAATTAAAATCAGGTATTTACGAATGGGCGCAAAAATATCTCGGATACTTCGGAAATGACATTAGATTTGAGCTCATAAGAACAGCTTATGCTTCCATCGCTGATTTTGTTATGATACCAATGCAGGATATTCTCAACTTAGGCAGCGAAGCCCGAATGAACTTTCCCAGCAGACCAAGTGGTAATTGACTGTGGAGATTTAAATGGGAACAAATCACAGATGATTTGACTACAACCTACAAAGAATTAACCGAGCTCTATGAGAGACCTCCTAAGATTACAGACAATGAATTTGAAATAGAGACTCAAGAAGAATAAAAATACTTTAATATAATGTTAGGATATTTAAAAGATTTACTGCAAGAAAACAAAAAAAGTATAAATTCTCAGAATAAACCATTTGAGAATGAGAAACACATACAAATTGCTACGTGTGCCCTCTTTCTCGAGATTGCTAATTCCGATGACGAATTCACCAATGAGGAAAGGAAAAAGATTTACTCAATAATGAAAAATACCTTCGATCTGTCGAGTGAAAGTGTATTAGAATTAATCAAACTATCTGAAGAGCAAGTTGAAAAAAGTGTAAGCTTATATGAATTTACAGAAATAATAAATAAAAACTTCTCCGAAAATATGAAATATGAGGTTCTTAAGAATTTGTGGCGTCTGATTTTTGTTGATAAGAAAATCGAAGCTTACGAAGAATATTTTATCAGGAAAATTAGCACTAATATGCACCTCCCTCATAAAGATTTAATTGCAGCAAAAACGGAAGTAAAAAAGGAGTTAAATATTTAACTTACTATCCTAAAGCGGTAAATGACGAACAAAAATCTTACTTAGTAATTTCTCTTCCAACTACAGTAATTATATCTTCACTCATTGGTGTTACTTTACTTGAAAATCTGTCGACAATTTTACCATTGCGGGAGATTATAAATTTTTCAAAATTCCACTTTATATCTCCCTTACCGGTTACGCTATTATTCGTTAATCTTTCATAAAGTAGAGACTTATCATCACCGATGACTTTTATTTTATCAAACAATTTGAAAGTAACTCCAAAATTCGTCGAACAAAATTCTTTTATTTCCGTATTTGTTCCGGATTCCTGCTGTCCAAAATCATTGCAAGGGAATGCAAGTATTTCAAAACCTTTATCCCGATATTTTTCATACAATTTTTGCAAATCCGCATATTGCGGTGTATAACCGCATTTACTTGCAACGTTAACAATCAACAGTACTCTGCCTTTATAACTGGATAATTGAACATCATTCCCCTTCATATCTTTTACAATGATACCTTCTATGTTGTCTTTCATTTTTACCTCATTAGATGAGTAATTAAAGTTACCGCTCTGTGCAAAAATAAAATTACCAAGAATGCAAATTGTTAAAATTCCCCTTTGTATATACCTAACCATAAAGTACCTTTCTTTTTTACGAATAACACACTTAATTTGTAAAAAGTTCATTCACTATTCTTTAGTAAACATGTAATATTGTATGAAATGATTTTCGGATTGTATCGGATTTGCAAGAGCGGAGAGCAATCCCCGCTCATATCAATATCGTCGGTTAGTCAGCCATTAACATTGCTATTGAAACTGTATTCACAATATCATCAACACTGCAGCCACGGCTTAAATCAAAAAGCGGTTTCTTTAATCCTTGAACAATCGGCCCAATAGCCTCAGCTTTTCCCATTCTTTGTGCAATTTTATACCCGATGTTGCCCGCCTGTAGATCCGGGAAAATAAGAACATTCGCCTTACCCGCAACCGGACTGCCCGGAGCTTTCTTTTTTCCGATCGAATCGATAATTGCTGTATCAAACTGCAACTCACCGTCGATATTCAAATCATGTCTCTTTTCTTGAGCTAATTTTGTAGAAGCAAGAACTTTATCTATTAATTCATGTTTTGCACTTCCTTTAGTAGAGAAAGACAACATTGCTACGTATGGTTCGTCACCGGTTAATTTTCTGTGGTTATCGGCAGTTGTGATAGCAATATCAGCAAGCTGTTCAGGGTCGGGATTCGGCACAACGGCACAATCAGCGAAACTGTAAGCTTTCTCAGGAAAAATCATTAGAAAAAAACTGGAAACAATAGAAATACCTTCGGGCATACCAACACATTGCAGAGCCGCTTTCAACACATCTGCTGTAGATGCGGTTGATCCGGCAACGGAACCATCTGCCATATTTTCTTTTACCATCATTGCACCGAAAAAAAGATCCCTTTTTACTATTGCCCGTGCTTCTTCAATTGTTACCCCTTTATGTTTCCTCATATTAAAGAAAATATTTGCGAAATCACTAAGTTTATCGGATGTCTCCGGATTGATAATCCTTACTCCGGTTAAATTAAATCCTAGTTTTTCAGCATCTCTTCTTATCTTGGATTCATCTCCAAGTGTGATTACATTTGCTATTTTTTTAACAGTTATATTTTCCGCTGCTTTTAAAACTCTTTCATCGTGAGATTCAGGGAGTACAACCGTTCTTTTTCTTTGTGCCGCCTTCTCTTTAATTCTTTCCAAGAATTCAATTTCTGCCATGACAAATCCATATTTGTTATAAATGAACATCTCAAATATATAAAAAAACACTGAATACTTTATCTGAGTAAGAGCGCGGAATATTTCATCAAAATGATTACTTCAATATTGTATTTGTGTTTTAAAAATAAATTAGAAATATTGGGCATAACGAATAAAGATTTTAAAACAAATAATGCCATTAGCCGAACAAAATCTTCGAACCATTTATAAAGTAATCATTGGGACACTAATATTTGCTCTTGTCATTTATATATGCCTCCTATTTTTCGATATAATAATTATGCTGGTCATTTCAATGCTTTTGGCATTCGCATTCAATCCAATAGTCGCCTTTTTGGAAAAAAACCGAATCACAAGGTTTGGAGCAGTATTAATTATTTTCGCTCTTTGTGCAGTGATTTTATTCATGGGTCTGTCTATCTTAATTCCCAAAGTCATCACACAGATGAATATTCTTGCTGCTAATTTAAACCAGGAAAAAGTTACTATAATTCTTCGGCAAATCGAAGAAGGAATCAAAAAATATATACCGTTCATAAAAGCTCAAGATATTACTGCGCAGCTTAGCACTTCGATTTCAGCTGCTTTCATGAAATTTCTTCAGAACCTTTCAAATATAGTTACAAGTGTATTCTCAATTGCTGTATTAGCCGTGATTATTCCTTTCATGACATTTTTTCTTCTTAAGGACAAACCGAGAATTATTAAAGGTATAATTAATATAATGCCCAATAGATATTTTGAAGTATCATATTGGGTAATTAAAAAGATAAGCGACCAACTAGGAAGATTCGTCAGCGGCTGGTTGTTGGATGCATTTATGGTTGGTTTTTTAAGCGCTGTGGGTTTAACAATTTTAGGGATACAAAATTCCATAACCATCGGTGTAATTGCAGGGATAGGCCATTTAATTCCCTATTTTGGTCCAATCATCGGTGGTGTACCTGCTATTATTATTTCCGTAATTCAGTTCGGAGATTTTTCAAGATTACCGAGTATAATTATAATGTTTATACTTGTTTATGTAATCGATAATGGTTTAATCCAACCGAATGTCTTTTCAAAAAGTACAGACATGCATCCCCTTTTGATAATTATACTTATATTATTGGGTAGCCAGGTTCTAGGAGTGTTTGGGATGCTGTTAGCTGTACCGGCAGCAACGGTCATTAAAACTGCTGCTCGTGAAATTTATTTCGGATATAAAAATTATAAAATTATTCGACTTTAAACCACCTGCATAATAATGCTCTTCTCATCTGCAATATTTCTCTAATTTAATCCACACTTATTAGATCACGCAAAATTTATTTATTATATTAAATGATAGGAATATTGTGTATATATTTTAGGTGATAAATGGAAATTCGATTTATCGGTGCAGCAAAAACTGTCACAGGCTCTTTGCACCTTATAAAGGCTAATGGAAAAATATTCTTGCTAGACTGCGGATTATACCAGGGCAGAAGGAAAGAAGCTTTTGAAATAAATAGAAATTTTGAGTTTTTCGATCCACGGGAAATAGATTTCGTGATTCTCTCTCATGCTCATATTGATCATTCCGGAAATCTTCCTACTCTAGTTAACAAAGGTTTCGAAGGAAAAATATATTCTACTTTTGCAACTAAAGATTTATCAGAGATAATGCTAAGAGACAGCGGTCATATTCAAGTAAAAGATACAGAGTTCGTAAATAAAAGGCGAAAGAAGCAGGGTAAAAATCCGTTTGAACCTTTGTACACAGAAGAAGATGCGATAAAAACGCTCGAATACTTTGTGGGATTGAACTATCACCACGAAACTGAAATTGCCGAGAACATCAGATTAACTTTTTTTGACGCGGGGCATATTCTCGGATCTTCTATTATACTGCTTACAATTAAGGAAAACGGCAGAATAACAAATCTTGGTTTCTCAGGCGATCTTGGCAGACCCAGTCTTCCAATATTAAAAGATCCGGAGAAAATCCCGGATGTAGATTACTTTATTTGTGAAAGCACATACGGCGGTCGTCTTCATGATAATCCCAAAGAGTCTGAAGCAAAGTTGGCACTTGTAGTAAACAAAGCATACCGAAATAAATCCAAAATAATTGTTCCAGCTTTTAGTGTCGGCAGAACACAGGAACTTGTCTATGCTCTCCATAGAATTTTTGAAAATAAACAAGCTCCGGTAATACCGGTTTTTGTAGATAGTCCTCTTTCTGTAAATGCAACCGAAGTTTTCCGCCAGCACCCCGAATGTTTTGACAATGAAATTTCGCAATTCCTTGTAAAACAAGAGGATCCTTTCGGATTCAATAAATTGAACTATATAAAGGAAGTAGCCGATTCAAAAAAGTTGAACGAATTAGAAGGTCCACATATAATAATTTCAAGCTCGGGTATGTGCGAGGCTGGCCGAATATTGCATCACTTAAACAATAATATAGAAAATCGTAACAACATAATTTTAATCGTAGGATATTCTGCACTAAACACACTTGGTAGAAAAATAGTTGATAAGGTAAAAATAGTTAAGATTTTCGGAGAAGAGAAAAGGCTAAAAGCTGAGGTGATTGTGATGAATTCATTCAGTGCTCATGCCGATGCAAATGAATTGATCAACTATTGCCAACTTTTCGATAAAGGTAGGATGCAAAGGCTCTTTATTGTTCACGGAGATTTTGATCAGCAAGAGAAATTTAGGGATAAATTAATTTCAACTGGTTTTAATAATATTTCCGTACCGGACAAAGGTGATGTTTTCACGATTTAGGTTTTTCATAGCATTGACTTTCATAATTTATCAGTCTTGTGAAAGGAGTGATATTACTTCACCAATTGATGACGGATTGCCTCCTGCTACTCCAGTAAATCTCAGCATTTTTAGAGCTAGAGACGGCGAGATTGGTATTGAGTGGCTTAAGAACCGGGAACCGGATATTAATGGTTATAATATTTACAGAAGTATTGGCGATACTATTAATCTTATAAAGATAGATTCAACACAAGAAGATTATCACATAGATTACTATTTAGAATATGACTCAACATACTATTACAGGATATCTGCAGTTGATAAATTCGGCAATGAAAGTTTACTAACCCCTCCTGTGAGTGCTAAACCGGAAAATTTATATCCACCCTATACTCCATTCATGATCGAAATTAATGCAAGAAATTGGAACGATTTTCTGTCGGTACCCGGTTGAAAATTCAGATCTGTTGGGTTATGAAATTTATAGAGATACAATTTCTAATTTTTCTCCGAGTACTTTAAACTTCTTGCAAATCACATCTACAAATGAATATTACGATACAAATAACTTGGTGTTCTTAAAAAGATACTATTACAAAATTCTTTCTGTTGACAAGGGAATGTTAAGAAGCTCTGCCAGTGCTGCAGTATCCGATATTATTCTGAATAAACCTATTCCAATCTTCCCTCAAGATAACTCATTAGTAAATCCTTTCGATTCTTTTCAAATTAAAACGGTTTCTCTCCCAGCTGATTACAAAATTATTATTCAAACGAATGAATTAACCGGGATAGTGCAGACGATCGACTTTCATAGCGAACTAGCTGATTCCCTTATTTCCATAACATTCGATACTCGTCGATTATCTTATTTCAGAAAATATTTTTGGAGAATATATACTTTTACTGAGAGTGAATTGGATCCTAATAGTATTTCAGATCTATATAGTTTTATATTAAAATCGGATTTATAATTAATAAATTTTTTTTACCTTGAAAAAAATATATTTAGAAATATTGTTATTGCTATTATTGCAAAATATTTTATACTCTCAGGTAGTGAGAGACAGTTCTTCTTTTCTCCTAAATAATTATTCAAATAAAAATTTCTCGATAGGTTTTAATAAGCAGCTTCACACCTATAATTTCAACTCATTTTTGATTTATAATTACGAAACATCTAATCTTTTCGTTGGATTAAACGAGAACTTTAATTCAACCATTTCTAAAACTATAACCAAGAACATTAGAGATGAACAATTTTTTTCAATAATCGGAGAATATAAATTATTTCCGTCGTTGATTGTAGGAACACTCATTAATAATACTTTTTATTCCGATGATAGAAAAATATCAATAAATAAAGCTTCAAATCTCAACGGAGCTGTTTATACAAAAATATCCCCTCATCCAAACATCACTCTAATCCCTTATGGGGGATATTCATACAATCAACAAATCGGTGAGAATGATAATGGTTATATCTATGGAGCTGAAGCATTCGCTACCAATATCTCATTAAAAGATTTCGATATATTTTCCACCCTTAAATTCCAAAATGAGGATATATCACCACGCAAGAATACAATGAGATTAGTCAATCTTAATGTGTCCAATAAAATTGAACAAACCATAACCAATATTGCAAGTGCATACTACTTGCAGCAACGAAAAGACTTTTACTTTGAAACGGATTCGTTAACAAGTCTCAGATTCGATATTAAAAACAATTTACAGAGCAGAACAGAATCGAACTACTTTATTCAAGATCATATTGTATATTCATCGGGTTCTTTAGGATTGAATTTCGATATACTTGGCAGAATCTCATGGAGAAATATAGACCGGGAAACTCGCTATGTCATCCCCGAAACTGTAACTGCATCAAGTTTTGATTCGAGAATAGAGGAATTTAAAATCGATTTCTCTTCCGAAACCGAATATCGTCATGAAAATTTTAATGCGAATATTAAATTTTCCATATCTGAGCGTGAGGAAAAACATTTCGCCAAAAAAATTGATGGCGCTAACCAAATTGTATATCAGGAACGGATCAATCTTGAAAGTCAAAGAAACAATACTTCACAACAGTTTAATTTAGCAGTCAGCGGAAATATTAAGTTATCTGAGAATAATGATCTTCTTGTCAGTCTATTACATAGAAAATTAATCTACGATACACCAAGTGAAGATAATTATGACGATAGAGACGAGCTGCTCACAATCTTCCGAGCTATGTATTTAAAAAGATTCAGCCCGTTTTTTAATATGTTTTTAAACTTGGAAGGAAGCATTAATCACATAGTCTATATTTTTGCCGAACGGAGCTCAAACAACAACACTCGCCGAATTTTAAAACTCTCATCGGGGGGGAGTTACTTAGGTTCACGATTCTCAACAAATACCTCGGTTGAGGTTTCGGCAAACTATACAGTGTTCGATTTCCAAGAGTTAAGCGCAAACTTAAAAAGTTATTCTTTTCGACAATTTGCTTTAAGAGATTCATCCGGATATGCATTGAATAGAAATATCAGCCTCGTTCTTTTGGGCTACTTAAAACTTTCCGAACAAGGTGATTTTAAATGGGATAATTTTTCCAGCCGACCGGTAAGATTTCTCAGAGAAACATACGTCGAACCTATGATTTATTATACATTACAAGAAATAAAACTCGGGATTGGTTTAAGACATTTCTCATTATCAACATTCGGTTATAACCAGAACAATCAAAAAGCGCTGTTATCTGATTATACCAGCCTGGGTCCTTTAACGGAAATAACGATTTCAATGAACAATAGTCTTGATTTAAGAATATATGGCTGGTACGAATTTATCAGTACCGAAGATAATTCAAAAAGAGAACTGGCTAATCTTAATCTCAGGTTAAATTGGAGACTATAATTTTCGAATCACATGATCAAATAATATCTTGCTTTGAGTCCTAATTGGTTATATTTTTTGGCAAAATATTTTTATGATTTAGAACTTTTTCGGAGCGTCTGTTGTCGAAAAAAATCTTCAAAAAGGAAATCCCCAGTGATCCCGATTTAATGCCCGAAGTTGAAAAATTCCTACTTGATATCGCAAAAAAAATAAAACTAAAAAAAGAAAAACATAATAGTCTATCATTATCCACAGCAGAAGCTATTTCAAACAGTATTGTACATGGGAATAAACTAGATATCAATAAGAAGGTATTGATCACCGTTGAAGTTAATGATCATGAAATGAAGATAATTTTTAAAGATGAAGGCAAAGGTTTTGATCCTCAAGATATTCCCGACCCAACCTCAGCAGAAAACGTTTTAAAAGACAGCGGAAGAGGTATTCACATTATGAAATCCTTTATTAGTGACTTACAATACAATTTTAACCCCGACGGTACTGAAACAATTCTTATTATTAAATTAGATTAAAAATATTGCCTAAACCTTAAACATTTATTCACCTGTCGGCTCTGAAAAAATTAGCGTAATTGATAACTCCAATTTTTTACCCTATGGATTTTTTAATCAACCTATAGCAATAAAGATTTTATCTATGTATTTTGTAATGTAAAGTATTTATAATCTACTTTCAGACTCTTATATGGAAGATTTTATACCGACACAATTTCTACATAAATTTATAGACCAACTAATATTCAGTACAAAAAATGGGAGTAATTATGTCTAGAAAGAAAATTGCTTTAATCGGTGGAGGACAAATTGGTGGCGTATTAACACAGCTGATTGCCCAAAAAGAGCTAGCGGATGTTGTCCTTTTTGATATCCTTGAGGATATGCCTCAAGGGAAAACACTTGATATTGTTGAAGGTTCCAGAGTGGACGGATTTGATGTTTCTGCTAAAGGTACGAATGATTACAAAGATATTGAAGGATCTGATGTTGTTATTATTACTGCAGGTTTACCGCGTAAACCCGGTATGAGCCGTGACGACTTGTTAACTACCAATGCAGAAATTATGAAAAAAGTTGCTGAGGGTGTTAAAAAATATGCACCGAATTCATTTGTAATTATTTTATCCAATCCTCTTGATGCTATGGTCACCCTATTCCACAAGATAACCAAATTCCCGGCAAATAGAGTAATGGGTCAATCCGGAATACTCGACTCCTCCAGATTTGCAACATTCATTGCTTGGGAATTAGGAGTTTCTGTTAAAGATGTTAACGCAATGGTTCTTGGCGGTCACGGTGACACTATGGTACCAATTGTGCGTTATGCAAATATTGCCGGGATACCTGTTATGGAAATGCTCGAAAGAAAATATGGTGATGCTGCAAAGGCCAAAGAAGTAATGAATGCAATCGTTCAAAGGACAAAAATGGCTGGCGGTGAAGTTGTTAAATTACTAAAGACAGGCTCTGCATTTTATTCACCAGCTACTGCAGCAATTGCTATGGCTGAATCAATTTTGAAAGATCAGAAAAGAATTCTACCAACATGCGCGATTTTAAATGGTGAATTCGGAGTTAAAGGATATTTCGTAGGTGTCCCTGCTGTACTCGGAGCTAATGGTGTTGAAAAAGTTATAGAATTCTCTTTAATTGATGAAGAGAAAGCTGCATTGGATAATTCAGTCAATGCCGTTAAAAACCTTGTTGTTGATATGGAAAAATTGGGTTATTAGGTTTAGCTGAATAATGGAAATAAAAAACCCTCCTTTGCCGGAGGGTTTTTTATTTGTAAACAATGACTATTGATAAATTACGCTTCGTAAACGCTTATAAATTTTCTATTATTCTTCTTAGTTTCGAATTTAACAACACCATCAACAATTGCAAATAAAGTATCATCTTTCCCTTTTTGAACATTTATTCCCGGGTGAAACTTGGTTCCTTTTTGTCTTACTAAGATTGAACCAGCAGATACTTTTTGACCGCCAAACCTTTTAACACCTAGATATTGTGGATTACTATCGCGGCCATTCCTTGATGAGCCTTGTCCTTTTTTATGTGCCATAAAATTTACCTCCGGTTATTTCCCTATTCTCGTAACTTCGATTCTAGATAACTGTTGTCTATGTCCTCGTCTAAATCGATACGATTTTCTTCTTTTCTTTTTGAATACAAAAACTTTATCATCCTTAAGATGCTCTAAAACTTTTGCATGGACTTTAATATTCTGGACTGTCGGCGTACCTATCTCAACTTTCTTCCCATCTGAAAAAAGAAATACATTATCAAATGTTATTTCACCATCTTTATCTGCTTCAAGAAGGGGAACATAATATTTCTCTTTTTCCATCACTTTGAATTGCTGTCCGGCAATATCAACAACTGCAAACATCAGTATCTCCTTTTATTCTAAAATTGGTCTGAAAAAATATCAAAAACAGCCTACTAAGTCAAATTTTCTTTAATATATCTTAGACTTCAAATATCGCCCCAAAAGCTACTTTTCGTCATCATCTGTGTCCCCTTCGTCCAATTGCTCGGTTAGATACTTTTCATACTTATGCTTTATTAACTGAGCTTCTATAATAAAGTACACATCTTCAGCTATATTGGTAGCATGGTCTCCTATTCTCTCAAGCTGCCGGGAAATTTCAAGCAAATTCACACAATCTTCGATAAAACGAACATTTTTTTTCATTGTATCAATTAACATCCGCCTATTTGTACTATATAGTTCATCCAATTCGTCATCCTTAAGTATAACACCTTTAGCAAGTTCAAGATTGCCATCATTAAAAGCATCTATTGAATTACCCAACATCTCTTTGGCCAATCTAGCCATTTCAAAATATTTTGTCTCACTTATAAAATCGGGCTTTCTCTTCAAATCGATAAAACTGTATGAAATATTCTTTGCGAGATCACCAACTCTTTCTAAATTCGTACTGATCATAAGAGCTGACATTATTAATCTGAGATCCATTGCTACTGGCTGATTCAAAGCGATTATTTTCTGACAAATCTTTTCGACTTTCCGGTCATATTTATTCACCTTCTTATCCCTCTCGGTTACAATTTTTGATAGTTCAGGATTGTCATCCTCTATAGCTTTTAAAGCTAACTCGACCTGTTCATCAACTAAACTGCACATTTTTATAATTCTCGTTCTCAGCTTCTCAATATTAAGATCAAATTGACGTTCCATTTTATATTTCCTAATTAAATTTTAAAATTTTATCCGAATCTTCCAGTTACATAATCTTCTGTCTGTTTTTTATCAGGATTAGTAAAAATTTTGGTGGTACTGTCGTACTCTATTAATTCACCTAGATAAAATAAGGCTGTTACATCACTTACTCTAGCTGCTTGCTGCATATTATGTGTAACGATTACAATAGTATATCTCTTTTTAAGTTCATGAATAAGCTCCTCTATTTTTCCTGTCGAAATCGGATCGAGGGCACTAGCAGGTTCATCCATTAAAATAATTTCCGGTTCAACTACTAATGCTCTGGCAATGCAAAGCCTTTGCTGTTGTCCACCGGAAAGACTAAAAGCATGTTCGTTCAGTCTGTCTTTAACTTCATCCCAAAGAGCCGCCTGTTTTAATGTTTTCTCTGCTATTTCGTTTAAAAGCTTTTTATTTTTCATTCCATTAATTCTCAATCCATAAACGAGGTTTTCAAAGATAGACTTAGGAAATAGATTAGATTTCTGGAAAACCATTCCTATTCTTTTCCTTAAATTCACCACATCGATGTCCTTATCATAAATGTTTATTTCATCAATTGAAACATTCCCTGAAATTTTAACATCATCTATCAAATCATTCATTCTATTGATAGTTCTTAAAAACGTTGATTTTCCACAACCCGATGGACCGATAAAAGCAGTAACTCTATTAACTGGAATTTCCAAAGTAATATCTTTCAGAGCCTGTTTGTGTCCGTAGTATAAATTCAAGTCCTTAACAGAAATTTTTGTCTTCTTCATTCTAAAAATATATTAGTTGTTAAATCCTACCAATTATTTTTCTAAATCTATATCTGAAAATTATCGCGGTTACATTTAATAAAAATGTTATTGCAATAAGGACTAAAGTAGCACCATACTGTATCGGTAAAGTAAGGGTTGGATTCGATGACTGAGTTGCCAAAATGAAAATATGATACGCCAAATACATAAACTGTTCTGCCGGATTAATCATCGATATGCAATAACCGCCGATACAAATATCCGCTATAGGAAGATTAGGCAGAAAAAATGCTGCGCCGAGGAACAACACCGGAGCTGTTTCTCCTGCACCGCGACTGATGGCTAGAATTGTACCGGTTAATATCCCGGGTCTAGCCTGAGGCAAAACAACGTTCCTTATAGTCTGCCACTTGGTAGCGCCTAATCCGTAAGATGCATCTCTATGAGTTTTGGGAACCGCATTCAGTGCTTCCAATGTGGAAACAATAACTATGGGTAAAACCAGCACAGCTAAGGTTGATGAAGCCCACAATAAACACGGCTGTCCAAATAATAAACCGGTTTGCAAAACTTCGTCGATATTTTTACCTATAAAAAAAATAAAAAATCCCAAGCCAAACAATCCGAATACAATTGAGGGTACTCCGGCCAAATTATTTACAGAGGTTCTTATAACTCTAGTTAAAAAAGTGTCTTTGGCATATTCGTTCAGGTAAATCGCTGCAAAAACACCTAGGGGAACAGCCATCAGTATCATAATGAAGGTTACGGCGAGCGTTCCGAAAATTGCCGGACCTATTCCACCATCCATCATATTATTTCTTGGAGCATCAAAAATAAACTCTAAACTTATTATACCTATTCCCTCGTAGATGATCTTACTAAGGATAAGAACCAAAACAAAGACAAGGATGAAGAAAAATAATCTAATCCCATTTATAAATATCGAACCAAATATATCGCGTTTCTTTCTTGCTAATTCCAAACTCCTACCTCTATAACCTATTTTTCTTTCTCATTTTATTTATGATGACTTCTGCAATCAAGTTTAGGAAAAAAGTTATTGTAAATAATACTATCCCGATAAAAAACAATGCATAGTAATGATTAGAACCTTGAGATACTTCCCCCATTTCAGCCGCAATGGTTGCTGTCATCGTTCTTACACTTCTAAACAGATCTGTGGTCAAATTGGCAGCATTACCGGCGGCCATAAGTACAATCATCGTTTCGCCTATAGCCCTGCCAAATCCGAGAATTACACTAGCAGACACACCACTGAACGCAGCCGGCAAAATAACACGGCTTATTGTCTGCCATTTAGTAGCTCCCAATCCGTATGAAGCCATTCTCAACTCATTCGGGATAGAATGAAGCGAATCCTCTGTAAGCGAAGCAATTATAGGAATAATAACAAAAGACAATCCCAAGGAGGCTAAAAAAGCATTTAATCTATTTGCCGGATTGAGAAAATCATTTATCAAAGTAGCACCGACAACCAGCATTAAAAATCCTAAAACAACTGTAGGAATACCGGCAAAAAGTTCTATCGCCGGTTTTAAGAATTCCCTCACTTTAGGATGTGCGATTTCAGCTAGATAAATCCCCGCTGCGATTCCAAATATTGTAGAAATAATAGTCGCCGGTATTGCAGTCAATAAACTTCCAAGAATAAGAGGTATAAGTGAATACCGCTCAATGCTTGATGTTGGATACCACTCGTAAACTTTCTGAAGAGTATTATTTGCCTGCTGCTGATTATAATAGATAAAATCAGAGACGTGAATGTGATCTAAGGCTTTAAATCCTTCTTTAAAAAGAAAAATAAAAATCAACGCAATAAATACAACCGCCATAATTCCATTAAGAGCGAAAAAATAGTACAGCAGCTTTTCTTTAATACGTGTTGATAAAGATATTTTCTTTCCGAAATTAGAAATCGCTGGTTCTTCTAAAACCGGGGAATCACTCTTACCTACATCATATGTTTTATTTAGATCGTTCATTCACAGAATGAATTTTTTTTAAATATAATTTAAACTTACCCACTATAAGAATTCATAATAAACCGTAATTCGAGCAGTTAACGATGAATCAAACTCCTGACCACTTGACAATTTTTCATAAGATTCAAACATAATGTTCGGAATTATTGCCACTTTCGGTTCCGGTCTATAACTGAGTCCGGCAATTATTAAATTCCTCGAATCACAGGTAACATCTGAGTTGTTAACCGGATCGAAATAATCATACCGCCCAATCAAAGAAAACTTTTCATTTATATCGTATGAGCTGAAAAGTGAAATACCTATGGTCTTTAAGTCGGAAAGAGTCTGATTTAGCAATATACCGTTCTGCTCTGTTTGATAAAATCCTTCAGCACCAACGCTGAATATACCCTTTTCATGATATCCAACAAAAATAGCAGTTGTTAAAACATTATTGCTCACGGTAGCTTTAGGCGATGAATTGCTGTTGGGATCATCAATTGAAGGTTGAGCACTGAAATCACCATAAACGGTTATTCTAAAATTATTATCTGGTTGAAAATCC
>CAZKNM010000029.1:0-9954 GCA_964554135.1 uncultured Melioribacteraceae bacterium | reverse complement strand
CGACACCGTTAGATGTCAGTTTCCCTTTTAACGATATTCCAAGATCTCTGGAGGAAGCTATTTTCCGTAAATCCATAATTGTTTTCTCGAGCGATCTGTATTCCCAATATTTTTCGGAAATTTCAAAAGTTGGAGGAGGCTGTAAACCAATCACGAGATCGCTTCCATCAAAAATATCTTTCCATTTTAAGTATGCATCTTTAACCGCCATACCGATTTTCCCATCGGAAGTGTTGGATTTCTGATCGGCTTCTAGTCTGAATCTTGCTGAGAATGTACTCGAAATATTATAATCGTAGGTAAAATAAATTCTTCTAAATGAAAAACCTTGCAAATCCTTTCCACCTTCTAAAGCAGTATTGCTGAGAGATAAGATATCGGCATCACGTGTAATATTATAAAAGTAATCAACAAATATGGAACCAGAAATTTTACCATATAGTTGGTCCTGACCAAACAAATTAAATGAACTTACGATTAAGGAAACCGCTATTAGAAATATTTTTTTTATTTTCTCTCCAATTCAAATTTTTCTTAATAGTAATTACTTTTTAGGTAATGGTATGTACTCCATATTTTCAACCAGCTTTTGTCCTTCATAAGAAAGTATATAATCAATAAAGTTTTTAACCTTTGCATCGGACTTTTCGGTGGTGTAACAATACAAATAACGTGAAATTGAATAGGTACCGCTCCATATTGCGTCATAATTGACTGTACCGTCCTCGGCTGGTGAAATGGCTGGTGTATCTTTGTCTTTTTTTATATGAAGGATTTTTACATCGCTTCTTTGAGCAAAATAACCTACACCGCCGTAACCAATACCTTTTTCATCTCTTGCAACTGCTTCACCTAAAGCTGCAGTACCTTGCAATACTTGAGTTGAGGTTGCATAATCTTTTTGATATCCTTTTTCATCTTTGCCTAAAACGTGTTCTTTGAAAAATTCATATGTACCGCTGCTGTTTTCACGTCCATAAAGTGTAATAGGCATATTGTTACCGCCAATCTGTTTCCAGTTTGTTATTTTACCTGTAAAAATATCACCTAGCTGTGCAATAGTGAGATTGTCGATATTGTTACTCGGATGAATGATTATAGCAATACCGTCTAGTGCAACGTCATACTGAATCGGCTTGATTTCCTGTTCGGCTGCCAATTCTAATTCTTTTTGTTCCATTTCTCTGCTTGCATTGGCTAGATCCGTGGTTCCGTTTAATAATGCTGCAATACCTGTTCCCGAACCACCGCCCGTTACCTGAATAGATACATTGGGATATTTCTTCATATATTCTTCAGCCCATTTCTGGGATAAATTCACCATTGTATCTGAACCTTTGACCGTTATAACAAGTTTTTCTTCTTCGGTTTTTTTCTTACAACCAATTAGAAATAACGGTACAAGAATCAGAGTCACTAAAAGAAGTTTAAGATTGCTTTTGTTAGACATTTGTTTACTCCTTTTTATTCTTATAGTTGTTTTAAACTAAGATCAAATTGTTGGTGGAAAACTACGGTATAAATTTCAATTATATATTAAGGTAAGGTTATGGTTATGTTAAGAAATTGTTAAGTCGATAGAGTGGATTTTGTGAGGGAGGAAACAATCCTTTTATTTTTTTAAAGTGAATGAAAATGCCGAGCCTTCACCAAGCTTGCTTTTAACACATATTTTTGTTCCGTGAGCATCTAGAATATGCTTTACGATAGCAAGACCTAAACCAGTTCCACCAATTGCCCTCGATCTATCTTTATCAACACGGTAGAACCTTTCGAATATTCTATCAATATCCATTTCTGCAATGCCAATTCCTGAATCTTGTACAATAATCTCTGCAAACCTCTTGTTCTCATTTACAATAATTTCCACACTCCCTTTCTCGGTGTATTTGATAGCGTTTTGTATAAGATTTATTAGAACTTGTTTCAGCTTTACCTTATCTCCGTACAATTTCAAACTCGGTTTTATAAAATGAAGAATAAGTTCGATATTTTTCTCTTCGGCGATGGGCTTTAACTCTTTTACAACCTCATTAAGAAATTCGGATATATTAAAATATCTAAAACTCATTCTCATCTGTCCGGATTCCATCATTGAAATATCGATTAGATCATTCAATAAATTATTGAGATTTTGGGTATGCTGGTTGGCTTTTTCAAGGAATTTTCGGTTTACCTTTTTGTCGTTTATTGCTCCATCAAGCAATGTCTCGATATAACCTTGAATACTAAAAATAGGCGTCCTCAATTCATGAGAAACATTGGCTAAAAATTCGGCTCTAATTTGCTCTAGTTTTTTAAGATACTTTATATCGTTCTGAGCTTTTATATACATTTCTTTAATTTCGGATTCGAGTTTATGTAAGTATTTCCTAAGTTTTATATCATCAAAGGAGCTGAATTCATTTTTGCGAATTGAATTAATAATACCACTTATTCTATCGAATTCATTCCTGGCTTTTCTGCCGAGAAAATATAAAACAATTAAATCAACAATAAATATGCAGATAACAAAGAGGATTATATTCGGAAAAGACAACTTGAAAATAAAGAATAAAATCAAGCCTATTCCACAACTTAAAAGGATAACTTCAGGGATGAATATCCTGGCATATGAAAAATTATCTTTTGACTTATACAGCACTTTTGAACCTATATCCGACACCTTTTATTGTTTCAATCATATCCGAATGCTTCCCTAACTTTTCCCTAATCTTCCGGATGTGAACGTCAACAGTTCTTTCGACTACGAAAATATCATTCCCCCAAACGCCACTTAATATTTTTTCTCTTGAAAAGACTTTCCCGGGATTCAGCGCAAGAAAATAAAGTATCTCAAACTCCTTCTTGGGGAAAACAATCTCTTTTTTGTTCAACAGAACGGTAAATTTTGCACGGTCTATTTTAAGCGGTCCAATCTCAACCTTATTTTCACCAAAAATGTTCTCAACACCAAGACCGGTTTTTCTTAAATTGGATTTGACTCTCGCGACTAATTTCTTAGGTGAAATCGGTTTTTGAATAAAATCATCCGCCCCGATGTTTAATCCGTGTATTTCATCTGTCTCGCTGGATTTAGCTGTAAGAAAGATAATCGGGATATTTTTATACTCTTCTTTCTCACGTATTTTTTCACAGACCTCGTACCCATTCACCTGAGGCATTAAAACATCCAGAATAATTAGATCCGGTTTCTGTCTTATTTTTTCGAGAGCTTCTTTTCCATTGTATGCCAAAATAACTTCAAAACCCTCCTGGCATAAGTTATATTGTAGAAATTCAATTATATCCTTTTCATCATCAACCAGTAATATCTTCTCTTTCATTTTTGTTATAATGTTCTTACTTTTTATCGAAAATATTTTTTACTTTTTTAACAATACCTTCGGTATCGATACCAAGCAGGTGATGCAGTTCTAGCTGTGTACCATGTTCAATAAATTTGTCAGGTAAGCCCATTCTAAAAACATCGTTCCCATATTTTTTTTCACTGAAATATTCCAATACCCCGGTGCCGAAACCACCTTTCAAGGCATTTTCCTCAATAGTAATAATTTTGCCGAACTTTGAGGCTATTTCATCAAGTAATTCATAATCGAGAGGTTTGGCAAACCTCATATTAACGACGTGGCAGTCAATTCCTTCCGCTGCTAATAATTCAGTAGCTTTATTAGAATAATCCACCATAACTCCTAGCGTCAGCAAAGCTATGTCTTTCCCTTTTCGAATTACCTCTCCTCTGCCGATAGGGATTATATCAAATCCCTCTTTAATAGGAACACCCAAAGCAGAACTGCGAGGATAGCGTAATGCTATAGGTCCACCTTCATATTTAACTGCGGTATATAGCATGTTTCTCAATTCCGCTTCATCCTTCGGAGCCATAATCACCATGTTAGGAATCATCCGCAGATATGACATATCAAATGAACCGTGGTGGGTTGCACCATCGGCCCCAACCAGGCCAGCCCTATCTAAAACAAAAACAACGTGTAATTTTTGCAAACTGACATCGTGAATTATTTGATCGAATGCCCGCTGGAGGAAGGTCGAATAAATTGCAACGACAGGTATAATGCCTTCGGTAGCCAAACCCGCCGCGAAAGTAACAGCATGTTCTTCCGCTATACCAACATCATAAATCCTATCCGGAAATTCCTCCTGAACAATATCCAATCCTGTACCATCCGGCATAGCAGCCGTTATTCCTACTATTCTCTGATCCTCTTTCATTATTTCCTTCAACGCGTTACCGAAAATTGAAGTATAAGAAAGAGATGAACCCGATTTTTTTATTGTTTCTCCTGTAACTTTATCGAATGGTGTTGAAGCATGCCATTTCTGAGAATCAACCTCTGCAGGAGTGTAACCTCTCCCTTTCTCTGTAAAGACATGAACGAGAATCGGACCATTCAAATTTTTTATATGCTCAAATAATTTTACTAACTGACCTACATTGTGCCCATTCACCGGACCGAAATAACGAAACCCAAGTGCTTCGAAAAGCATACCGGGAGTAATGATAGATTTAATTCCGGATTCAAGACGAGCAGCGGCTTTACGGATTCTGTCACCCCAATTATCCAGCTTCCCGGTTAAATCCCAAATAGCTCCCTTAAATTTGTTATACTCGGGGTGAGAGATCATATCGGTAAAATAATTGGATAGTTGCCATTTGTTTGGTGCAATCGACATATTGTTGTCGTTAAGAACAACAATGAGATTCGTTTTTATCAAACCGCAGTTATTCATCGCTTCGTAAGCCATTCCTCCAGTCATAGCGCCATCACCAACTATTGCAACCACTTTATTATCTTTATTAGCTTTATCACGAGCTACAGCAATTCCAAGAGCGGCAGAAATAGAAGTGGATGCGTGTCCGGCTCCGAATGCATCGTATTCGCTTTCTGACCGTTTTAGAAATCCACTTATGCCTCCAAACTGGCGTATAGTCGGTAGTTGATCACGTCTACCCGTTAATATTTTATGCGGATAAGCTTGATGACCAACATCCCAAATTAATTTATCTTCGGGTGTGTTGAAGACTTTGTGCAATGCAACGGTTAATTCAACAGCACCTAATCCGCCGCCGAAATGACCACCAATCTGAGAGATTACATCAATCAAATATTCGCGGACTTCATTGCACAATGTTTTTAACTCTGCGTTTCCTAATGCTCTAATATCAGCCGGGAAATTTATTTTAAACAACAACGGGTACTTTGTTTCATCGATCATTTTGATTACCTGCAGATTTTCTTTCTATTCGGATTCTTCCATACTTTTAAAAGTAGAATTCAATTGATTCTTCAGTTCAGTTACTTTTAACTCGGCTTTTTTTAACCACTCAAAACATTGTTTGGATAATACTATCCCTTCCTCGTACAACTTTATAGATTTCTCCAAATCTATATCTTCACTTTCAAGCAGCTCGGAAATTTCTTGAAGGCGTTTTAGTGAATCCTCAAAAGTCCTTTCTTTTTTCTTTGCCATATTATTTTATATCCACTTCTTTATCATAAAATTTTATTGAAAATGCGGATGAAGGATGAAATTGTTTCGCCCGCCTAATGAATTTACTACCTTGCTTAACTAAAGTATACCCTTTCATTAAAATTCTATTCAAGTCATTTGATTCGATTGATTTGGTTAGTAATTCTAATCGTTTAGTTTCTAAGTTTAGTTTATTATCGATAAAATTTTGAATTCTGTAGATCAAATTGTCTAAAAATTGACTCTTATTTTTAATAATGCTTTGAGGAATTCTAAAACCATAAGAGTTTATCAAATGAGAAATATTTTGTTTGTTACCGCTGATTTTCTCAAACATTTCATCTGCCGAAGTATAAGAAAAGTCGGTTATAAAGGCAAAAATCTCATCTTTATCCGGTGTTGCCAGCTCCATAGCGGCTGAAGGAGTAGCTGCACGTAAATCGGCGACAAAGTCGGCGATTGTAAAATCGATTTCATGACCTACACCACTTATTACAGGGATAAGGGAAGCAAAAATAGCTCTTGCAACAATTTCTTCGTTGAATGCCCATAGATCCTCGAGCGATCCACCGCCACGGGCAATTATAATCACATCAATGTCTTTATGCTGATTTAGTATTTTAAGATTTCTAACAATATCTTCCGCGGCTCCTTCTCCTTGAACTTTACTCGGTGAAATGACCAGCTCAACCAAGGGATATCGTCGTGAAGCTACACTTATCATATCTTTCAACGCAGCACTACCAATAGCGGAAACTATGCCGATTCGCTGCGGATATTCGGGTATCGGTTTTTTATACTGTTCATCGAACAAACCTTCATTGGCCAACTTTTTCTTCAATCTTTCAAATGCAGCTTGCAGTTCTCCTTCGCCTGCAGGTTTCATCGATCGAACGTCTATTTGGTAACTCCCACGGGGCGGATAAACCGAAATCTTTCCATTTACTATCACTTTCATCCCGTCTTGAGGTGTAAAGAAGACGTAGCTATTTAATCCACGCCACATAGTGCAATTAATCTGGGCATTTGAATCTTTTAAAGTAAAGTACCAATGCCCGGATACATGAGCTTTAAAGTTGGATATTTCTCCAACGACACTAATTTCTTCAAAACTCACCTCGAGGATTTCTTTGATTGCAGTAGTTATTTCACTTACACTCAATATTTTACTCATTCCGACTCTTTCCTAAATAATAAACAAAACTGATGGTGACGATTACCTACCCATGCGTTATTCACACCAAGAGCAATAAGAGGTTTGTCATCCTGAAGCCAAATTTTTTCGTCCTTAAGAATCCAGCTTTTATTTCCTCTTTTAGTCAAAGAAACAGCCGTATCAAAAGCTAAAGGATACAGTTTCCCGTTAAAATAAATATTGTTGGTAATTATTGTCAGATAACCGTTCAATTTAGTAACTTCAAACACTTTATCAAAAACCTCTGCTTGTCTTTCTAGGAACTCTTCATAACTCGCAACATTTCCTATGTCTGCCTGACTCTCCGAATATTTAGTATCCAGCCCTTTATCTTTTCTACCTTTCTGTCTAATAGAATTTCTCTCCAACTGATTCCAATATGGGGGCGAAGTTATTGTATAATCAAATGTAATTTTTGAAAGTCCATGCTCTTTTAATAATCCCTGAAGATTAATTGACGAACCTTTCAAACTATATATTTTACTTGAGAATTTTTCTCTATCAACTCTTCTTTGAGCAGTTTTAAAATAATTCTTAACTAATTCAATTCCCACTGCGTTTCGCTTCAGTCTCCCGGCAGCTATTAAAGTACTCCCTGTGCCAAGAAAAGGATCCAACACCCATTCATTTTTTTTTGTGAAGAAAGATATGAATTCCTCAATCATACTTTCCGGAAATTTGGCCGGATGAAGTATTTCCTCCTCCTTTCGTTTCGGCGGGCGATGTATGAACCATGATTTCGTAAATTTAATCCATTCTTTGCCGGTCAGATCATTGAGTTTATTCTTCGTATTGTACCTACCGCGGTCACCAAGATCGATATACTTGTTTTTCTTTGGGGATGAACTCATTAACTTTTGCTATGTGATTCTGTTATTAAAAAAGTTACAACTCACAGATTTAATGAGAAGAAATTCGAATAAAGCCCTATTGCTATTTCATGAAAATTCGTTCCGCCTCTAACAGGTTGAAAATTATACCTATAACGAGCAAATAGAGTAAACACATTATAAATCCTTACCAATCCCAGGGATATTTCCGGACCAAGACCGTTATACCCTTTCAGATCGGTAAAATAATTCAAACCCGGTGAAATATATTCAAGGTAAGGTATTTGAAAAATATGCTTGTATCCTATTCTAAAATAATGTTTCCTATCAGTATTAAATACGTATGCATATCCCAAACCCAGATACCCGATTGGATAATTATATCCTACCGAGTAAAAGGATAGCACCGGAATTTCTTTAGTCAAACTAAAATAATTTTTCCCTTCTGCCGATACATAAGTTGGTGTAGGCAAACCGAAAATAATGCCTCCAAAACAGCAAACTTGAAAAATTCCAGGACCATTTTGATCTAAAACATCTCCTCCTCTATAAGGGAGTACAAGTTCATACAAATCGCTGTAAGATTCGTTGTTATTCTTACCCGTTAGATGGACTCTGAAATATGTTGATGTTGAATCAAAATCAACATTCGTCAGGTAGATTGCAGCTTTATGATTATCCGTGAAATTTTTAGATACTATAAATTCATACTTTTCGTCAATCTTAACCTTAGACAAACAACTGTCGCTGGTGAAAAATGACAAAACAAATTTATGCGGCAGCTCTGGTGTCACATACGCATCGATCAAGTAAACCTCAATTTTACCTAAATCCATTTTCTCATCCTGAGCGATGATCGTTTCACCGATCATTAGAGAGAGACAACTAATAAAGAAAACAATTCCTCTCATTTCATTCCCCGATCATTTTACAGAGTATATAAATAACCAAAATTTCAAAATAGATAATAATCAAATTCTTGTATGAGGAGTAATACCAATTTCCTCACAACTCTAATTTTAGCTATATTTGAACAATGTAAAATAAATAATTTATCCAGCATTTCTAAATCCGAAATTTTCCTTCAAAGAGGTAACTATGAAAATTCTAATTTGTAACGACGATGGAATAGATTCTTTAGGTATATCTATCTTAGCTGATCAAATGAAAAAATTAGGTGAAGTTACGGTTGTCGCACCGCGTACCGAGCAAAGCGCCGTTGGGCATGCAATAACTATGAAAATCCCGGTTCGTGTCAATGAATACTATAAAAACGGTGACCTTTTCGGTTACGCTGTAGACGGTACACCCGCAGATTGCGTTAAAATGGGAATACGTAATATCATGAAGACAAAACCGGACATTGTTATATCCGGCATAAATCAAGGATCGAATGCGGCTATAAATATAATATATTCAGGTACAGTTTCCGCCGCCAGAGAAGCTGCAATAATGGACGTACCGGCAATAGCTATTTCCGTAACAAGTCACGATGCGAAGAAGTTCGATTACGCCGCTGAAGTTGCCCTTGAACTCGCCCAACTTGTAGTGAAAAACGGTTTGCCCAAGGGAACGTGTCTAAATATAAATGTACCTGATAAACCAGCTAATGAAATTGCAGGTATACTTCTGACAAAACAAGGCACCTCCAAATGGGACGATGTTTATGAACAGCGTAAAGATCCCTATGGAAAAAATTATTTTTGGCTTACTGGAAATTTGATTGAGACCGATAACGATCTTGACACAGATTACTTTGCTATAAAAAATAATTTTGTTGCAGTAACTCCTATTCATTTCGATCTAACCGACTACAAAACCTATGATTTTATGAAAAGTTGGAGATTATCCGACATCTTTGAAAAATTGAAAAAAAGCAAATAGCGATTTGTCGTACAGCTATGTTGATTATTCGATCGGAATCCACGACTTTTAAACATGAGCGAAATCGAGAGTATACATCTTTCATTTGCAAGTAATATCTATGTAATTTTTCTAGGAATTATAGTACTAATTGTTTTTACAGTTTATGTCTATAAATATACGATTCCTCCTATAAAGTACCTTTACAAATCCATTTTAATTTTATTAAGAACTTTTGCTTTAATTTTTATCTTCCTCATCATTTTTCAACCTGTCTTGATAATAGATTATAAGACTCAAACAAAACCTATTAACTTATTATTTATTGATAACTCACAATCAGTAGTATTTATAGACAGCCTACAGAGAAAAAGTGAGATTATTTCTTTAATAGAAAATTTCAACACATTATTAGACGATCAAAATAAAACATATACATTCGGTTATCGGATTGATTCTCTAAATCACGACGATATAGAGAATATTCTATTCAATGTACCTTTAACAAATTTTGCTGATCTACCCAATTTCATAAAAGAAAAAAAAATTAATGCTGCTTCCGTAACCATTGTT
>CAZKNM010000028.1:17855-29546 GCA_964554135.1 uncultured Melioribacteraceae bacterium | reverse complement strand
TGGTAAATAACAAAAGAGCCTGCATCTTCTGCAGACTCTTTTGAAATATTTTCTATCTTACTTAATCTCGATAGCTTTTGGTTTAACTCTTTCATGCTTCGGAAGTCTTACGTTCAGTAAACCGTTTTCCAAATTAGCTTCAATGCTTTCTTCATTAATACTATTGGAAATTTTAAACTTCCTATAAAAATTCCCAAGCTCGGTTTCCTTTAATACATACTTACGGTTTTTTACTTCGTCGTACTTAATTCTTCCCATTACAACAAGATTACCGTCTTCCAATTTCACTTTGACGTTATCTTTAGTAACACCGGGCATTTGAGCAGTAAGATAATAATCATCACTGGACTCATATATATCGATAACGGGAGCAATCCAGCATTCATTTTCGAATGCGTCTTCCCATCTATTGGATTCTTTTACTTGAACCACTTCTTTTGTATCAGTCATTACGACCTCCATATATTTTATGTTATTGTTGGCTGTTATTTTGAATTATTTATCTTTATCATCATCTACAACTTCATACGAAGCATCTTGCACTTCTTTTTCATCTTTCTTTTCCGATTTCGGCTCTTCAGCTCCACCTCCTGCTTGGCTCTGCTGTCCTGCCGAAGAAGCACTAGGTGCACCCTGCTGTTGATACAATTGTTGAGCAACTTCATTCCACACTTTTGTCAATCCATCTGTTGCGGATTTAATTTTATCGATATCATTTGTAGCTAACGCATCTTCAACTTTTTTGATTTCGGTTTCCAGTCTATTTTTAATATCTGTCGGCATTTTATCTTTCATTTCTTCAATCTGTTTTTTTGTTTGAAAAACCAAATTATCTGCCTGATTTCTCGTTTCAACTGCATCTTTCTTTTTCTTATCCTCAGCCGCATGTTCTTTAGCTTGCTGTTTCATTTTTTCAACTTCGTCCTTAGATAATCCGCTGGAGGAAGTAATTCGAATACTTTGTTCTTTACTCGTTGCCTTATCCTTAGCAGATACATGTAAAATACCGTTAGCATCAATATCAAAGGTTACTTCAATTTGCGGAATTCCTCTCGGTGCCGGTGGAATTCCATCCAAATGAAATCTGCCTAAAGTACGGTTATCTGCTGCCATTGGTCTTTCGCCTTGAAGTATATGAATTTCAACTGACGGCTGATTGTCTGCAGCCGTTGAAAATATTTCGCCCTTCCTTGTTGGAATAGTTGTGTTTGCTTGAATGAGTGTTGTCATCACACCCCCTAAAGTTTCAATTCCCAATGAAAGTGGAGTTACATCTAATAACAATACATCTTTTACATCTCCTGCTAACACACCGCCTTGAATAGCTGCTCCAACGGCAACAACCTCATCAGGATTTACACCTTTGTGAGGTTCTTTATTAAATAATTTCTTAACAAGTTCCTGAACTTTCGGTACTCTTGTAGAGCCGCCTACAAGAATTACTTCATCAATTTGTGAAGGAGAAACACCAGCATCTTTAATAGCCCCTTCGCACGGAGCAATTGTTCTTTGCAATAAGTCATCAACCAATTGTTCGAATTTTGAACGAGTGATAGTAATATTCATATGTTTAGGTCCGTCTTGCGTTGCAGTGATAAAGGGAAGGTTAACATCTGTCTGCATTGAAGAAGATAATTCGATCTTTGCTTTTTCTGCCGCTTCTTTTAAACGCTGCAAAGCCATTGGATCTTTTCGTAAATCAATTCCTTCTTGTTTTTTAAATTCATCACCTAAATAATCAATTAATCTCTGGTCAAAATCATCACCACCTAAATGAGTATCACCGTTTGTTGATTTAACTTCAAAAACACCTTCGCCTAATTGAAGAATAGAAATATCGAACGTACCACCACCCAAATCATACACAGCTACAGTCTGCTCTTTGTGCTTCTTATCCAATCCATAAGCCAATGCAGCTGCAGTCGGTTCATTTATTATTCTTCTAACGGTCAATCCGGCAATCTCACCAGCATCTTTAGTCGCTTGTCTCTGAGCATCATTAAAATAAGCAGGAACAGTAATAACCGCTTCTTTAATTTCTTGTCCTAAGTAATCTTCAGCAGTCTTCTTCATCTTCTGTAGAATCATAGCGCTGATTTCCGGAGGTGAATATAATCTATCACCGATTTTAACTCTTGCCGATCCGTTGTCGCCTTCTACTACTTGATATGGGACTTCACTAATCTCTGTTTCAACTTCATTTCTTTTTCTACCCATAAATCTTTTGATAGAAAACATAGTATTGCTGGGATTTGTTACTGCCTGTCTTTTTGCCGGCTGTCCGATCAATCGATCGCCGCTTTTTGCAAAGGCAACTATGGAAGGAGTTGTTCTGCCACCTTCACTATTAGGAATAACAACCGGTTCATTGCCTTCCATAACTGCTACACAAGAGTTAGTTGTTCCTAAGTCTATTCCAATTATCTTAGCCATTTTTTCTCCTATTAATCTTAGTTATTTATTTTAAAAAAAATTAAAAAGTTTTTTAGCTGTTTTATGTTATATATCAATCGTATAAAACCTAAATTCTATTACTAAGTAAAATGATTTATGCATCTTTCTTATTTTATTATTTATTTTTTGTATAATTGTACTTGTTATTAGCAATGAATATGCCAAGAATTAAATTCTGTTAACTTGTTATATTTTAATGAGTTAGGAAATATTCAATAATATATAAAAATGCTTTTATGACGGTGAAGGACGATAATTGTCAATTAATCTGCATATTTTGACATATATCAAGACAATATTTCCGAAATAATGTTTTTCTTAAATTCTTAGAGGTTTTGTGTGTTCAACATTGAAAAATTTGATATAAAACTCGATACGGAATTTATAGGTAGATGCTTTATTTACTGTGAAGAAATAGAGTCCACCAACAGTTTTCTTTTAAATTCAAAAGACTATAAAGAAAATGGAACTGTGGTTCTAGCAGAATTCCAAAATAAAGGCAGAGGCAGAAAAAACAGAGAATGGGTAAGCAATCCAGAACAGAATTTAACTTTTTCTATTTTGCTGAACGATAAGATTAAAGCAAATAGATTAAATATAATAAACTTAGGTGCATCGTTAGCGGTAGCACACTCTTTAGAAAATCTATTTCAGCTAAAAGTAAATCTTAAATGGCCTAATGATGTTCTCATAAAAAATAAAAAAATTTCAGGTATTCTTCTTGAAACTATATCAATTGGGAATAATATTGATAGAGTAATTGTTGGGATAGGAATTAATGTTAATCAGCCTAATTTCCCTGGTAAATACTTAATCCCACCAACGTCAGTAAAAAGAGAATTTAAAGATAAAGTGAGTAGAGAAAGATTGCTGAGTGAAGTTTTAAACAATTTTGAATTAATCTACAACATTTGTTTGAACGATCCGTTTAAAATACTGAATGATTGGAAAGTAAGATGTAATATGCTTGGTGAAAAAATACAAGTTGAAGATGATAGCGGAACACGTTACGGTGTGTTTGAGGATATTAACAATGAGGGACATCTAATGCTGAAAACCGGAACTAAAACCGAAAAAATTCACTTTGGCGACGTTAGTTTGCGACAATAATATTGTACTTCTCTATCTACACTGCTAAAAATAATTTCGTTTAGGTCTTTCTAAGAAGGAATCGTCCGATTAATGAAAATTTATTTCGATAATGCAGCTACAACACAAATTCACCCAAAGGTATTAGAAGTAATACTTCCTTACCTGAAGGAAGATTTTGGGAATCCATCGTCTATCCATTCTTACGGCAGAAAAATAAGAGTAAAGATTGAAGAAGCCAGAGAGACTATTGCTGATTTTATTAATGCAGAGCAAAGTGAAATCTACTTTACAAGTAGTGGTACAGAAGCAATAAACTTTGCAATTTCAGGGATTGCAAAGACAGAACGTAGCACAAGTGGCAAGGAAAAGATTATAACTTCGAAAGTGGAACACCAAGCAGTTTTACAGACCTGTAATGATTTGAGTAACCAAGGTTTCGAAATATTACTTTTAGATGCCGACAAAGAAAGCCGAGTAAATTTAAAACAATTAGAAAGACTCAGCCTACGTGATACATCATTAATCTCTCTTATTCACATTAATAATGAAACTGGTTCGGTTAATAACATAGAATATCTAACTAAAACAACAAATCAATCCAACATTCATATTTTTTTAGATACAATTCAAAGTTTTGGAAAAGTCCCTCTTGATGTAAATAAATTAGGTGTTAATTCGATCGTTGCCTCCGGACATAAAATTTATGGCCCAAAAGGAATTGGAATGGCCTATGTAAAAAATGGAACTCCTATCTCTCCATTGATCTTTGGTGGATCTCAAGAACGCAACAGAAGAGGTGGAACGGAAAATGTTCCTGGAATCATTGGCTTTGCTGAAGCAGTAAGAATTGCTGAAAAAGAAATGGGTGACAACTATAAAATAGTTGCCGAATTGAAAAATAATTTTATTGCTGGGCTTATTAATTTAGGTGAAAAAGGTATTACTATTAATAGCCGCATTAACAGCTCCCCTTATATATTAAGTATAACTTTCCAAAGTGAATATTATAACAATGACGCTGAAGCAATGTTAATATTCTTAGATATAAACGGTATTGCTGCTTCAAATGGAGCCGCATGTACATCCGGCACATTAAAACCTTCGCATGTTATGTTAAATTCTGGTATGTCTGCAGAAAATACAGCCGGAACAATTCGTTTTTCATTTAGTCCAAAAAATACTTTTGAAGAGGTAGAATATACTCTCGAAATCTTAAAAAAGATGGGGAGAAAATTCAGAAAATAACTTTAATAAAATAAATCATTAAGAAAGATAATCTATCAATTGTGTAAGTTTATCCTTCATTTCTTTCCGGTTAACAATAAAATCAATAAAACCATTCTCCAGAAGAAATTCGGAACGCTGGAAACCTTCAGGTAAATCACGTCCGATCGTTTGTCTTATGACTCGAGGACCAGCAAAACCGATAAGTGCTTGAGGCTCAGCAATAATCACATCTCCAAGCATTGCATAACTTGCGGTTGTACCACCAGTAGTAGGATCCGTTAAAATTGAGATGTATGGAATCTTTGCTTCAGCTAATCTCGCAAGTCTAGAACTTGTCTTAGCCATTTGCATCAAAGAATAAGCTCCTTCCATCATTCTGGCCCCGCCGCTTTGACTAATAATTATTAACGGGATTTTACCATAATATGCTTTATCTATTATTCTAGCTACTTTTTCTCCGACAACCGAACCCATACTGCCACCGATAAATTTGAAATCCATACATGCAAATGCAATCCTACGACCGTTAATCTTGCCTATACCGGTTCTTACTGCATCATAAAGATCAGTTTTTTTGATTGTCTCTTTTACACGGTCTTTATATTTTTTCGTATCTTCAAATTCAAGCGGATCGGCAGAGCGCATTTTTTTATCCGATTCTCGGAATGAACCTTTATCCAATATCAAAGAAATATACTCTTCTGCTCCGATCTTAAAATGATTATTACATTTTAAGCACACCCATGAATTTGCTTCCAATTGTCTAATATGAAGAGCTTCACTGCATCCTTCACACTTAGCCCATTGGCCGTTCGGAATATCTCGTTTTTGAGTATCCGGTGCTATATTCTTCTTAGATCTTTTAAACCACGCCATTAAGAATCTCTTTTCTCAATATTTGCTGAAATCGTAATTACTTGTTGTGCACTTGTAGGATCATTCGAATAAATTGTAATCGTTCTTGTTGTTTCTCCAGATCTTCCGGAAGTATCGAATTCTATTTTTAAATTACCAGTCTCACCAGGCTGTAATTTTTTACTGCTTAATAATGCCGCTGTACATCCGCAGGAAGTTTTGACATCTTTAACTTCTAAAATATCATTACCTGTGTTTTTTAAAGGTATATTCAATTCCAATATCTTTCCCTCTTGTACATGGCCAAAATCATGATAATTCAAAGACAAATCCAAAACAGGTGCTTTCATGTTTTTTGCTTCCTCAGATCCTTTCACAATTATATTAGCAGTGAATGCCAATCTAACTTCAGGATTCTTTTCGTCGTTAGAAGATATATAAACATATTTCTTTTGTTTCCCCTTTCTATTTGCCGAATTAAACTTGACATCGATTTCAGTAGATTCTCCGGCAGCAAGTTCATTTTTCCCGGCATTGGCAGCTGTACATCCGCACGAAGCTTTTACTTTATCAATCTTCAGAACTCCTTTACCGGAATTTTTTATTACAAAAGAATGATTCACAATTTGACCTTGATAAATGTCACCAAAATCATATTCTGTTTCATTCAAATAAATTTTAGGGCCATTTGACTGAGCTCGAATAGTAATGAATAATAAGACAAATAAAATGCTCAATACTTTTTTCATTTTTTCACCTTTATGTCAAATTTTTTTAAATAATTAGGTTCAATATAATCATATTCAAAAGTTAATAAATCCTTTCCAAAAAAATAAGACCATTTTGCGATATCAAGAGCCGAAGGAAAGGCAATCGAGATAAGAGGATTGTAAGAATGAAAATTGCCGAAAATTACATCACCTTTTTTTATAATTTGAGAGAATTCAATTTTCTTAACGAGTTTTAATGCATCCATAATATTGTAGCTAGAATTTTCTTTTATAAATCTGCAGTAATATAATTCTTCTAAATTAACATTATTTGCAATAATGAATTTTGTTTTTTCAGGTAAATAATTAACAATTCTGAGAGCGAGTGCTTCAAAAGTCGGAACAGGTACAACCGGTAAAGAAGCCCCGAATGCTAATCCCTTCACTGCAGCCATTCCAATTCTCAGTCCGGTGAAAGATCCGGGACCAACAGATACGGCAATGTGCCCGACATTCTCCAGTTTTATACCATGGTCATTGAAAGTAGTTTTGATCAGATCGAGTAATTTCTGAGAATGTATATGTTTTTGATTAATACTGTATTCAGAGAATGTCTTTTTGTCGAACATTACTGCGACACTGCATATATCACCGGATGTCTCCACAGCCAATATCGGAAGTTTTTCATTCATATCTTATTTATAAAAATTTCTCTTGAATGTTCATTTACAAATTTAAAACATATTTCGTACCGATTATTAGGAAGAATACTTGGCATTCTTTCCGCCCACTCTACAAAAACAATTGCATCCTCATCATTTAAATAATCTTCGATTCCAATATCGTACAACTCAACTATTTTCTTAATACGATAAAAATCGAAATGATAAACCTTATATTCCCCCTTGTATTCATTTACAATGGCAAACGATGGACTTGTTACGTTATTGATCAAATATTGTTTACATACATTTTTTACAAAGAACGTCTTGCCTGATCCCAAATTCCCATTTAATGCAATAACATCCCCTTCTTTTATTATTTCTGAAAATAATTCAGCAAATCTTGCCGTATCTTGTTCGGATTCAAAAAGAACTTTCTTAGGGAATTTCACTTAAACTTTGCTCTCCATTTTAATAATAGGAAGAATCATTTCCTCCATTGAGATACCTCCATGCTGGAAAGTATCTTTATAATAATTCAAATACTTATGAAAGTCTGTAGGATATACAAAAAAATAATCCTCCTTTGCTATTATATAACTTATAGCGACACTGCGCCTAGGCAATTTAAATTCTTCCGGATTTTTAATAATCAGCGCATGTTTTTCATCAACATGAAGATTTCTGCCGTATTTGAATCTTAAACTAGTCGAAGCATCTTTATCTCCCAAAACTTTTAGACCGCGTAGAGAACGAATGCTACCGTGATCGGTAGTAACAATTAATTTTGCATTTTTCATTGATGCAATTGTCTTAAAAGTACCGAGTAACGAAGAATGCATAAACCAACTATTTGTCAACGAACGATAAGCTGCCTCTTCGGGTGCAATTTCTTTTAAGAGATCGGAATCGGATCTTCCATGAGCAATCATATCTAAGAAATTCACAACAACCGCCATGAAATGAGTGTTTTGGTGAGATTGGATATTTTGTTCAAATGATTTGCCAACAACAGGATTAATTATTTTAAGATATTTTAATTCATTTCTAAGCTTGATATTATTCCTATTCAACAACAATTGAAGCAAGTCTTTCTCATACCTGTTTCTGCTCTTCTCATCATCCCGCCCGGATTCCCATAAATCCGGATAATACTTTTCAATATCAAGCGGGAACAATCCGCTGAAAAGTGAATTCCTTGCATATGGTGTAGCCGAAGGAAGGATCGAATAGTAATATTGCTTCCGAATTTCGAACAGATCTATCAAATGCTTTTCCATTATTATCCATTGATCCATTCTCAAGCAATCGAGAACAAAGAAAAATACTGGACCTTCGGAATTTTCAACTTCTTCTAAGACATACTTTTCAATAATCTCCGGTGAAAGAGTGGGCACATTAGGTAAACCGGCATTTTCAATCCATGATTTGTAATTCTTCTCAATATATTTACTGAATTCTTGATTACATTCTTTCTTTTGGTCAGTAAGTGTTTGGCGTAAACCTACTTCAGGGTGGCTATCCATTTCCAATTCCCAATTAACCAACTTCATATAAATTTCTATCCAATTCTTATAATCAAGATTCTCTAAAAGTTTTCCGGAAATTTCATTGAAATCTTCAAGATAGTCCTTCGCAACATATTGCCTGGAAATTTCCCTACTTTCAAGCAATTTTTTACAAACCATAAGTATTTGTGAAGGTAAAACTGGCTTTATTAAATAATCACTTATCTTACTTCCGATAGCATCATGCATCAATGATTCTTCTTCATTCTTCGTGATCATAACAACTTGAATATTCGGATTTATTTCTTTAATACGAGCTAATGTTTCCAAACCTCCTAAACCCGCCATCATTTCATCAAGAAAAATAAGATCATATATATTTTCCGAAACTTCCGAAACAGCGTCCTCACCATTAGTAACTGTTTTTACTTCGTACCCTTTCTCTTCAAGAAACCGAATGTGCGCACGCAGCATCTCAATTTCGTCGTCGACCCATAAAATCTTTGCTTTATTCACTTGCACCTCCCTTACAATCAAAACTATTGAATTGAAATATGAACATCCAGTCCAGCTTCGTTAGTTGTAGTAGGGGGTATACGGGCAGCTCCCTCTGGTTCTACAGATGTTCTTCTGTAAAACAGCGATAATGTTACACGTGAACTCATAATATATTTTATCCTTGGTTCAATCACCGTTCTTGTAGTACCATCTTGTGGTGTACCTCCCTCTTTAAAGTCGTCCATTTCAAAAACGACCACGGAGTTCCTTCCACTAGTATAAGTAAAAGAAATTTCCAAATCATTCTTTAGAGAAATCCCAAACATGGGAATTTCAAATCCGGTCTTTGAATAACTTGCTGAAATATTTATATCGCGTGAAAATGTTTCGGTAATATTTTTTGTAGAAATACCCATGTTATATGAGGTCTTTGTTGCAAATTTAAAAGAACCTGTTAAATTACCCCCCCATAATTTGTCAAGGGTTATGCTCAATCCGACTAAAGGAGAAAAACCATACTCAATTTGCTGGATTTGAATTTCCTGCAGTCCGTCGGGATTAATTTTCCAACCCTCCGAATACGAAGATATATACGCATGATCTATTGTGATCTTCTTTGCAAAATTAAGGAAGCCGATTTTTTCCAATCCTGTCCAGTTAAAACTCCAATTCGGTCTCGGGATATACTTTGCAACTTTTGTAAGAAATGGAATTTTCGACAACAACGGTATACCTTCAAATCCTTCAATAAATGCATCAGATAAACTTTGATTTGGATTCGGTGAATTGGGATTATACAGCTCAGACACTTTTTTGATTCCATTTCCAGCAAATGACAAAAAGAATACCGGTGGAACGGTAAAGAAAGATCTATTTATAGTTCCGGTTGATGTAACATTGGTAATGCTAACATTACCCAACGAATCTGTATTCATAGTTGTGGATTTATTTAATCCCCAAGCAATGTTCCATGTAATATCAATTCTGGCTCCTTCCCACAATGATCGAGACGTTCGCATATCAATTCTATTATTTTCCGTAAAATTATCCGTCAAATTGCCGTTTGGTGCTCGCGGACCAGCATTTCTTGATAAACCCAAAATATATGCTCTTGAGGGACCCTTACTCGGACTATAATTGATACCCCAAAAATTATTAAATCCTGTTCCCTCTCCTGCAAGTCCGGAGCTACCTGCTGAGGTACTCTGAGTAAAATTAATATTGATCTGATCATAATCAAATAGTATATATTTAATTACCATTTTCAATGCATTCAACGAATTCTCAATTGCTCCCGGTTCTTCATCTTCTTCAGTTTGTGTATCTCCTATCACCATAGTAGAATCAACTGGTGTTCGTAGTGAATCAATGGGAGTTCGTAGTGAATCAATGGGTGTTTGAAGGGAATCGGCAATATTTATTGTTGGAATATTTTTAATTGTTTGAGTTGTCTGTTGTCCTCTTCCTCTTCTTCCTGAAGTTGAAGTAGTTTTCCCGGTAGTTGTAGTTTCATCTTTGAATAATGGATCAAAGAGAGATTTTAATTTAACATTTAAGCCGATACTTAATTTATTATTGAATCCTGCGCTACGGCCTAAATCCTCCTGCTGAAAATTGTTTCTCCAATTATAGATGGAATTGAAACTAAAATCTACACGGACGTTTCTGTCTATATCCCATAGAGAAGGAAGTTTAAGAGCAGTTTTTAAATCAATAGCCTGTTTAAAATCATAATCCTTGCCGAAAAATGTCCCATTAAAAATGTCTCCCCATATTTCCCCTTCATTTCTTTCAATACCGTCAATTGTTGTTAACAGATAAGTCAACGAAGAGGCAATATTTAAGTTATAGTTCAACGACCAATTGAAAAATCCTCCTTCCGTAAGTCTCCATACAAATGCTGCATTTCTATTCGCTACAAAATCTCTTTGGATATTGGGTTCTGTATTCTCTGTTCTTGATTGGATGAAAGATCTTTTCCGATTAGCACTAATTCCTAAGGAAATATTTTGCGGCAGAAAATACACTTTTAACATTTTGTAGTCAGGCAATAAATCAAAGATATAATTCAAAATAGGTATATCAGCCGGAGAAAAATAAAAATCATTTCCAAAATTAAGAGTATAGTTAGCATTAGCATTCCAAATCCAACTGTTATTATCGAGAGTTGTTGGATCACGTCCCGTCCTTTTATTATAATTAAAACCGAAAGTTAGGCTGTTAATTGTATGTCTTAAATACCATGCATCAGAAGGAATTTTTATACGGAAATTTGACACAGTCCAAGTTTCAGCAACATTCAGTGTTTCAGTATCTATTTTTAATTTGGTTACCTGCTGGGAAATTTGTTCGGGATTTACTCCCTCGTTAATCAATTTTTCTTCGAGCTGTTTTGATGCTTCATCAACCTTGATATCAGTACCTGGTATAAAGACAGGTTTTGATATTGATTCAGTCCGTGAATAACTTAAACGTATATTACTTCCTGACAAATTAAATGGAATTAATTTCAATAAATCCAGTTCACTGTTCACACTCCAATTACGGGCATTTACCCTCGAACCGAATCTATCGTTTAGTTTATGAAAATAAGGATCAGTCTGACTTATAGTAAAGTTTATTTTCAGCAAATCAGCTAATTTTAAACTTGAGGAAGCTGTGTAAGCCCAACCAGGAGTATCATCA
>CAZKNM010000028.1:15901-17845 GCA_964554135.1 uncultured Melioribacteraceae bacterium | reverse complement strand
TTAAGTACTCTTAATTCGTTAACCCATATTTCCCCCGATACGTCATCATTAAGAATTCCAATATCTCGAGGGTTTAAAATCCCTACAGTGAAGAATGTTACCCGGGTAAGAGTTGGATTTCCTTTTACACCATAAAAATTACCTGGAAGATCTGGAACAGGAACTTGATATAATGTAGTATCACTCGTTCGATTTTCTTTTATTGCTGTTAACTCACTAAAGACAAGCTTAATTTCATTCCAATCCGCGCGAACCGGTTGTCTATACTCATAAAAATTCAATGAATCAGAGCCGAAACGAAAATAGACTTGAGCCCCATAATTATTTTCATCAACATAATATGATACAGAGCCGGGTGTTTCATCCATATCACCGTGCAGGAATAACTTCATTTCCCTATAATTAAATAAATCCAACGGCCGGAATAAATACTTGACTACTTCTCTTTTATCTCCATCTCTCAGGTTTGTAAGAGTAAGTCTCAACGATTGTTCATTTTTATAAACTTCCTCATCCGGTTTACTCCTATCCCTTTCTCTCTGTAAACCTTCGGGCATAACATACTCGGGATTGTCTTCATAATTTATGGTTGAAATAGTCAGTACAGTATCGTCTTGTGTTACATAACCGGGTATTAAAACTTTTTGCCATTGATTACCGACAAGATTTATTTGTGCAAATCTTAAATGAAGGCGTTCGTCAATTCCGGTGATAAGGAACCGGACTGTTTCAACGATAGACAGACTCGGGCTGCCAATTTCATCCATGAAATCTTTTAATGGAACTCTGATTTGATACCAGCCTGCATTATCCCCCCCGCCGCTAATAAAAGGATTCGTCAATTTACTTGTATCCAATGGTACTTCATATCTATAGTAACTATTAACTTGATCCAATGTAAAATTCCTATTTAAGTCCTCAGTATCGGGCAACCTGCCTTGCTCAATTGAAGAAGCATTACCTTGCGTACCGTTCACATGAGTGAAATCACCGGATCCGAATTGGAAGTTATAGTTATCACCGCTAGGATCAGGATTAGTAAGGGAATTATAACCTGGTTCTTCCGTATCAATTTTTTGATCTAAACCTGTATCCTCTCCTTCATCTACTAAATCGTTTAAATTCTTATCCTCCGTATCAAGTCTGCCGTTTGCAATAACATCTTCCGAAATCTGACCTAGATCGATATACAACTTTGCATTTGTAGAACCTTCAGATATATGAAACCAAAACTCAATAAACTCGATATTCTCTTCGATCAAATTATTTGCAGTTGAAGAAAGCTTTGTCATAAAACCACCCCAGTTCTGGGTAGGAATACTTAGATCAGGATTCCAATTATATGTACCACTTTCAGTAGGTATATACACAAGATCCAGCACCGGTTCCTGAGCAGATTCCCTTGAAGTACGTTTCCTATCTCCCCAAATAGCACTTACATTTACATCCGAAGGAGTAATATTGAACCAATAGCCCTTAGCTTTATAATTTATCAAAGTTCTTTCAGAGACAGATCCTAGAATAGGATGTTTATTAGGAACACTTAAATCCTTCCAACCGCTGTAACTTATACCGATAGGAATTATTCTCTTTGCACCCTCGAAATCATCAATGTAGGCTATACTCGCGCTATTATCGCTTTCAATTGTACTCTTTTTTGTATTTGGATCCGGACTAATGTAAGCGTACTCTCCTTTTAACGAAAAATTTGACATCTCCTTTGTTGAAATAATCTTATCCAATCCTTTAGTAATGAAAGGAAGATCTATACTCGTTTCAAAATCAGCACCCAATATTAAATTATTTAGAGGTTCTTCACCGATTCTTACTTTATCGCTCAATGTTTGTTGATTTAATCCCAATAAAGAAAATCCCAACTTGGTCTCTTTATTGAATTCATATACACCACGCAAGCCGAGCAAAGTTTTGGATGCAAGCTGGAAT
>CAZKNM010000028.1:5101-15891 GCA_964554135.1 uncultured Melioribacteraceae bacterium | reverse complement strand
CTATTGATCTTCAACACGTTCATTGGCACTGATTTTGTTCATAAGTAATCTTCAAATCGGCGCCCGGTACTAAAGCTCTGTCATCGCGTATTACAATTTGACCAATATTATAATCAACCGTATAACCAATTCCTTCAACAAGTGGTTGACCGTTCAGCATAATCCTAACAGAATTTTCAACAACATTAAAACCAATACTATAAGTGGATGATACCGAGGCAGAATATTCCCCAACAATTATGAATTTATCTTTAGCTCGATCTTGTTTTGCAAATGTCATCGTTGTATCATAAACCGCATTATATACTAAAGTATCCGGTAGCTGCGAGGGGAAATTATCACCAAACGGTTGGAGCAAAGGAAATACTATTTCACCTGTAAGAGGAAAAATAGTTCTTCCAGGAAAGAAGTCGAAGGCACCGTCCGGATTTGGGCTTGTACCACTTTGATCAGTTTTATCCAATCCAAACGCCTCTAGTAATTTCACTCCTTGATAATCATTTCTCGGTTCTTGACCATCCATTAAATATCTAATATCCAGAGTGAAGCCTTCTTCTTTAACATCTCTGCCTCCTACAGGATAAATATTTTTAAGCTGCAATTTCCAGGCATCCTCAAACCGAGGCTGCAGGTTAGGCGGCTTAACGAGTTTCAATACAATAGTGGCAGTAGTATCAGCCGATAGATCCTGCAGAAATTCACCAAAGTAATAATCATCATCCGATAATATAGTAGGTCCTTCAATCCTATATGCAACACCTATTGCATCTTGATCTTGAATCTGAGTGATAAATGTTAAATAACCTGTTTCTTTATGAATTACATAATCCACACCTTCGGTAAGTTTAATAAATCTTCTTCCTATCTCTTGAACACCTGGTAAGGTTTGTAATGTACTGTCTCTTTCAGCAGTGTAAGTCTGTCCACGTTGTCTTCTTCCCAAATTAATAAAAGCATTACCTTTTCTTTCATTTGGATTTATTAAGCCTGTAATCGATTTCCATACTTCGATATCTTTTACAAACAAAGAATCGATAACTATAGGTACAGGATTACCGTAATATTTATTAAATAAGTTTAATTCCGGTGACGTATTTGCATATACTTCATTAATAAAAAAGTGATTTGGTGAATAATCATAAGCATGAACTTCATATCTCTGGGATTGAGCTCCGCTGCTTAAAGATACTTCCTGTATCTCCCCTTTCTTTTGTGAAGCGAGCGCTGTAAGACTAAACGGTCCCATCTGGAAATGAGCTTTAATTCCGAACAACGCTTCACTGCCGCCGACCAAAGGAGAAGTTTGCAGAGAGACGTTACCTGCTTCTATACTTTGAATTATTTCGTCCTCGTAACCCGTATATTTTATTTTCAATTGGTTTTCATATTGAAATGTTCTTTCTGTGTTCCAATCTGCAGCAATTGTCAGTTTATCACCCACGGTTCCGTTAACATTGATTTGAACCTGTTGTTTGAAATCAGGTTCATTTCTTGTATTTCCCAAAGCAGATAAGGTTATTCCTTCGGTTGTTTCACTCCTCCAAGCACCATGAATGTCTACCGCACCATTAATTTTTATATTTATTTTCGGAGGACCGAAGATACTGAATAATGAAGTGCTGGGCAGAGGAATATCAATGTTGGTGATATCTGTAATCAATTGACTAAGATCTTTTTTTTCCGTTTTCACTTCATATTTTGAACCGACGGTTTCCCAGGATTTCTCAGTTACTTCCTCAAGCTTTGCGGCAATATAATCCTCTAAAGGTATTTTCAGATAATCCTTATACTTTTTCCCAGCAATGGATTCCTTTATTATTACAAATTGACCTGTAGAATCCAACTCAACCGATCTAGTTAATAATGCACTTGATGGATATGCAAATAATTTAGATTTCCTGGCCGGGATTATCCGCATATATGGAACATCTTTGAGTTTGTATTTGAAATATTTTAATCTGGCGGTGGAATCAACTGCCATACTATCAATTCGTGCAAGCTGCAATGATACTGAATCAACAATTGTAGAATCTTTCCCCATATTGAGATTCGGAACAATAGTCGTATCGGATAAGATCACTGTTGAATCCGGTATAGATGATTCAGTTATAATACTGTCAGGATTTACGAATAATATTGGTAATTCGGATGAGATCCTGGAATCCAATTGTCCTTTTATACTTTTGGAGAATATAAATTCCCTTTCACTGTTTCTTAATCCTCGGTAATTACCGTAATCAAAATATGAACTGAAGAGAAGTAAATTATTAACTTCTGACTTTGATTGGCCGGTGAAACCCGTAAATCCGATTACGAGGGAAACAAAAAAGGGAAACAACAGAAACTTGAATCCCGTTCTAAAATATTTGTTCTTGAAGAGAAATAGCAAAATACAACTCAATTAAAAGTTATCGCAATTGTATAACTAAACCTATAAATCCTCCAATTATAATTTATATCGATTAAAAATTATCCAAATGTAATTTTAATTTCAACAGACCAAAGAAATATGCAAAAATTTTCCCATTTCATATAATATCATTTAAATTAGTTCTCTCGTCAAGAGTATCAATAATTTCGCTCTCATGAACAATTACAGTACTTAATTTATTCCCTACACATGCTCCGGTATCAATATATAATGCAAGTGAATCCTCATCCAATGTAATATCGATTTGTTTAGTATGACCTACAACCTGAAGTTTTCCGATATTAAGCAATGGATCACGAGTCCATAAAATTCCTTTATCGGTTTTATAATCATCGTATATGTATTTCTCCAATACACTGAGATTCTTTTTAAAACCATTGGGAAGGAGGTGTTCGTATTGATATGAAATACCGGCATGTGTCAGAAAACAATCAGTTAAATTAAAATAAAGCGGAGCTTGTTTAATAAATTCGATATGTTCAAATACAGCATCTTCGTGTTTTTCATAAGATTCGAGTGTAGTTTCATTCCCGTTGAAAGCCCAAGAGCGGGCGAATACGCTCGAGGGATCCTTGAAAAAATAATAAAACATATAATCGTGATTTCCGGGAATGTATTTAATTTCATTCTCAACAATGAACTTCACAACTTCATAACTATGATTTCCCCTATCGACAAGATCACCAATTGTATAGATAGGAATATCGGGATATTTATTTTTAACTTTGCTGTAAAGTTCAACTAATGTATAATAACAACCGTGAATATCACCAATAATAGCAACCATAGATTCCTTTCAAATATAATAATTCTCTCTTGCGAAATGTTTCAATTCATCCCTAAACTTAGGATGAGCTATGTTTATTAACCCTTTAGCCCTCTCTTGCACCGATTTACCAAAGAGATAGGCAATACCATACTCCGTAACAACATAATGCACATCACCGCGAGAAGTAACAACACCGGCACCCGGTTTAAGAGTAGGAACAATGCGCGAAATTTTTAGATCCTTGGTAGCCGAAGGCAGTGCAATGATAGGTTTGCCTCCATCAGAATGTGCCGCTCCTCGGATAAAATCAACCTGACCTCCAATACCGCTGTAAAACCTCGTACCGATTGAATCGGAACAAACCTGACCTGTTAGATCGACTTCGATAGCGGAATTTATTGCAACCATCTTGTTGTTCTTTGCTATTATAAAAGGATCGTTCACATATTCCTGAGGATGAAATTCGATTACCGGATTGTTATCGATGAAATTATATGACTTCCTTGTACCTAAACAAAATCCCGCAATAATTTTTCCAGGGTGAAGAGTTTTTTTCTCTCCGTTTATTATTCCTTCTTCAACCAATTCAACAATTCCGTCAGAGAACATTTCGGTGTGAATTCCCAGGTCTCTTTTTTCTTTTAAATATTTCATGACGCAGTCGGGGATTGCTCCAATACCCATTTGCAATGTTGCACCGTCGTCGATCAATTCGGAAATATACAAACCGATTTTATCATAAACTGCCATCACTTCTTTTGATGCATCAGGATCAACTTGGGGCAATTCCAAAAGAGGCGTATCATTCTCTACTATAAAATCAATTTTATTTACATGAATAAAACTATTCCCCAGTCCTCGCGGCATTTGTTTATTAACTTGAGCTATTACTATCCTCGCATTTTCAGTGGGTGTTTTAATATTCCCAACATCAATACCATAACTGCAAAATCCATGTTCGTCTGGAGGAGAAACATGAATAAGTGCTATATCGGCTTTAATTACTCCTCTCTTGAAAAGCATGGTCACTTCGGAAAGGAATATCGGAATGAATTCGGCTCTTCCCTCATTTACCGCTTGCCTCGCATTGCCTCCGATAAAAAACGCCTTATGTTTAAAATGCTTTTCCATCCCGGGCTTAGTATAAGGAAGATCACCGTGAATAAGTATATGAAAGATTTCAATATCAAATAAATCTTCTTTCCTTTCAACCATTGCATTTATCAAAGCAAGGGGAGCAGCACACCCTGGTTGAACAACAACTTTATCACCCGATTTAATTACCCTTACAGCTTCGTCGGCACTAACAAGTTTCAAATTATATTTCGACACCCATGCAGCAGTAATAGGTCTTCCAATTTTTTCTTCAGGCATGTTTTACCATTTTTAAGTCTAATTATGTGAAAATATATGTAGCCGTCTATATTCTATGTTAAATGTCTCTGCAATAATTTCGTTGGAACAATAACCTTTGTAAGTGCACACTCCATTTGCAAGTCCGTTGTCCTCCATCAGCGCATTGACTAAACCGTTATCGGCAATATTCTGAATATATTCAATTGAAGCGTTTGTTAAACCGAAGCTCGCGGTCCGGGATACCATCGCCGGAATATTGGGGACACAATAATGTATAACATCATGTTTTACATAAACAGGATCGGACATTGTTGTAGGATAACTCGTTTCAACACATCCACCCTGATCAATAGAAACATCTACGATAACCGCTCCCTGCTTCATAGATTTAACCATCTCTTCGGTAACAAGGTGCGGCGATTTCTCTCCTCTTATATGAACGGCACCTACCAATAAATCTGCAAATTTTACACCACGAGCAATTGTAAGCGGATTTGCAACTACAGTAGTTATATTTTTTCCCAGAAACTCTTCTATTTTTCTCAATCTCGTTAAATCTTTATCAAGAACTATAACCTGTGCACCACGAGCATACGCAGCCCTTGCACAATTGAATCCTACTGCACCGGCACCGATAATAACCACCGCAGCCGGAGCTACACCGGTGATGCCTCCTATTAATATTCCACGGCTATTGGGGAAATCGCTTCCCATATATTTTTCACCGATTTGAATACAAAGCTGACCGGCAATTTCACTCATCGACCATAGTATCGGTAATTGACCGTTTTTCTCGATTAATTCATAACTAATTGCAGTAACATTTTTTTTAATTAACGCATCAAGAATATTTTTCTTTGCAACCGCTAAATGAAGAAAAGAAAATAATATTTGCTCTTCCTGCAGGAGTTCGGCTTCCTCCTCCTTTAATGGAGCAACTTTAGCAACCAGTTCTGCTCTTTGAAACACTTCTTCACCCGAATAAACAATTTTAGCGCCTACATTACGATATTCTTCGTCTGAAAAATGACTTGCCAAACCAGCTTCTGTTTCTATAAAAACACTATGCCCTACATCGACTAATGATTCAACTCCTGAAGGAGCCAATGCTACCCGTTTTTCTTCACGGTGCGTCTCTTTTGGAATTCCAATAGTCATCTTCTTCACTTTTATTTTATTATTGAAGTTAAAAATAATTAGAAATCTTAATACATACAAACAACCGAAATATTTCAACTAGACAGGTGTAATAGGCTTCTTACCGGTCATTACATTAATAATATTATTAACCGCAAGTTCCGCCATCGCATTTCTGGCTTCGAATGTAGCACTCCCAAGGTGCGGCAGCAGAACAACATTTTCCAATTTGAATAATGCTTTATTCACGTGAGGTTCGTTTGTATAAACATCGAATCCTGCAGCAAAAATCTTTTTAGATCTCAGAAGCTTTATTAATTTATTTTCATCCACAATTTCGCCTCGTGCGGTGTTGACCAGTATTGCATCATTCTTTATTAATTTCAACCTCTGCTTATCAATAAGATGAAGCGTTCTATCCGTTAATGGTAAGTGAATCGAGATAATATCTGAAGACTTCAACAGACGATCCAGCGAAACCATCCTTGCACCGGTTTCTTTTTCAAAATCCAATTTATGGATTGTGTCATAATAAACTACTTTCGTTCCGAAAGCTTTCATACGCTTAGCTGTTTCCTGTCCAATTCTTCCGGCACCAACGATTCCTACGGTTTTTCTGCGCAATTCAATTCCAAGCATCAGTTTCGGTTTCCATCCTACAAACTTCCCTTTCCTAACCATTTTATCGCCCTGGACAACATGACGTGCACAAGCAAGAATCAAAGTCACCGCAAGATCAGCTGTTGCATGCGTCAATACATCGGGTGTGTTTGTAACAATAATATTCCTCGACTTCGCGTAATCAAAATCAATGTTATTATAACCGACTGCATAATTTGCGATGATTCGACACTTAGTGAATTGATCTATTATATTCTTATCGATCTTGTCTGTGAGCAGAGTAATAAGAGCATCGGCATCTTTTCCGTTAGCAATCAATTCTTTCCTAGTGATAGGTCTATCTTTTTTAAATACAGAAATTTTAAAGCCGTGGTGCTTCAAAATTTGTTCGGCAATTTCCGGAATCTGCCGGGTGATAAATACATTCATCCCTTATCCGAATAAAAAATTAACAATAAATACTGCGCCGAGAATTCCGGCAACATCAGCCAACAAACCGGCGGCTATTGCATGCCTGGTTCTTCTAATATTAACGGTGCCGAAATACAGCGTAATAACATAAAATGTTGTTTCCGTACTCCCCATAATGGTGGAAACAAGAATTCCAATGAAAGAATCCGGACCATGCACCGAAATAATTTCCGCCATAATACCGAGCGAACCGCTACCCGATAAAGGCCTCATCAGCGCCATCGGTAATGCCTCGGCAGGCATCCCAATTAAACTCGTTACCGGACTTAAAATCATAACGAGAAAATCCATTGCACCGCCTGCTCTGAATATACCGATTGCAACAAGCATTGCTACGAGATAAGGTATTATTCTAACTGCAACATTGAATCCTTCTTTAGCTCCTTCCACAAATGCTTCGTAAAGTTTAACTTTTTTAACGGCGCCGTAAGTTACAAATGTAAAAATGATCAAAGGTATGGCAACGGTGGAAAATATTTGAATTATTTTTTTCAAGGACTCAGAGCTTTCTATCCCCAAAAAAGAAAATACCTTGCCGAATATCCCGGTAATAATAAACACCGCTATGATTACAAGTGCTGCCAGGAATATACTCAAATTCCTAAGATTGACATTAAATTTTTTCTTGAATTCTCCTTTCTTAACCGGAAACTTCTCCAAAATTTTCGCTGCAGCAATTCCGGTGAATGTTGCACACGCAGCACCGAAGAATGATGTGCCGATGATAATTGCCGGGTCGCTGCTACCCGACGCGGCACGAATTGCAATTGCAGTTGCCGGAATTAAAGTTAAACCGGCTGTATTGATAGCAAGAAAAGTGCACATTGCATTTGTTGCAGTTCCCTTATTCTTATTCAGCTTATCCAAATCTTCCATTGCTTTCAAACCAAATGGTGTCGCGGCATTACCAAGCCCTAACATGTTGGCGGAAATATTCATTATCATCGATCCCATCGCTGGATGATCGGCCGGGACATCAGGAAATAAAAATCTTGTTATCGGTTTAACAGCATTGGCAATTTTTTTTATTAAACCGGCTTCCTCGGCAATCTTCATTACTCCGAGCCACAGTGCCATTATTCCGATTAATCCCAATGCAATTTTTACCGCAGTGCCGGCATAATCAATCGCAGAGTTCGTGACTTCTTTCATTTTGGCGAAAGAAATATCTTCCAAGTAAATGGAGCTCAGTGCTTCTGTCGAATCGATGAACCGATTGATCCTAACATTTCCACTTAGATCGTCTTCATTACCTGAGACCTTAGCCATTTCTTTCCATAACATCGGTGATTGTTCATCCATCCTCATGAAAAGAATAATTTTCTCTGCTTCGGGATTGACAGTTATCTGTGCCTTTTGTGAAATGTCTTTCTTTTCAGATTGGTTATAAAATTTATTGAAGTCTTCGGCATTAATATTAATTGTTGATGAAAATGTTTCAGCTGACGACTTATTGAAAGGTTTGTCAAAAATAATTGTGACAGGTAATGCTTCACCGTTACGGTAACGATTTGTACTTTGATCGATAATGTCGGTCGATAATGCTGCGGCAATACCGAAGAATAACAAACCCAGCCAGACATAATTCAACATTAGTAAATCCCGTAAAGTGAAAACATTTTCGCTAAAGTTAAAAATTCTTTGTGAGAAAAGATAACAATTTTCAATTTATCTCATAAAATTTTATTTTACCGGTTGATAAATGTAAATCAAGGTTAACTACAATGAAAGCCGCACTTATCCAATACTCCCCCACGTGGGAACAACCCGAAGAAAATATTCTAAAGTTGAACGATATTTTAAATGAGCAGCTATCGGACGAAGACATAATTATCTTCCCGGAAATGACATTAACCGGTTTCACGATGGAAGCGAAAAAATTTTCCGAAGAATGGGACGGCATCGGCATAAAATACTTTATCAATATCGCAAAGAAATATAAAAAACATATCTTCGCCGGAATAATAGAAAAAGACAACGGCAAAATTTATAACTCACTTTTTCATTTTGATAATAACGGCATCATTGCAGCGCGTTATAGGAAGATACATCCTTTCTCTTATGCAAAGGAAGATAAAAATTATAACGCCGGAAATGAAATCGTAATCACTAAAATCGGACAAAAAAAAATCGGATTGTCCATCTGTTACGATCTGCGCTTCCCGGAATTGTATCGTCTGTACGGCAAGCAAAGAACAGACATTATCATCAACATCGCTAACTGGCCCACAAAACGAATAGAACATTGGAAAGTTCTTCTCCGGGCACATGCAATCGCGAATCAGTGTTTCGTAATCGGAGTCAACAGAGTTGGTGAAGACCCTTTCAATCCGTACTGCGGGTGGAGTTCCGTGTTCGATCCTATGGGGAAAAAACTTGAACAGGTTGAGAATGAAGAGAGGTTAATTAGTGTTGAAATGGATTTGGAAAAAGTAAAGATTACCAGAGAGAAACTTCCATTCCTAGACGATATAAGATTGTTTTAATCATTGCAATAAAAAAATGAGATGCTGTTACATTTCTATTTTGTAATTACCTTAAGTTTCGTAAATTGCTTTCGCACCTAATCTGTTTATTACTCCTTGTATTGTCGTATTCCTTTTTTCGATGATAAAAGCTCGATTTTCTGTTAAGTCTGATTAGCCGTAAAATTTATTTCTAGAATCAATGAATTAATTTTAAGGATAACCATATGGAAGTAAAAGGTATAGCAGTATCAACCATAACCCCTTTTATTCAAGGACAATTCGGAGAAAAAGAATATGAGAATTGGCTGTGGAGTCTTCCCCCGGAATCAAAAAAAATATTCGAAAGCACAATTATTGAAGACGACTGGTACCCGGTAGTAGACGCATTAGTAATACCCACAAGAAAAATCTGCGAGATTTTTTACAACGGAAACACTGAAGGTGCGAAAGCTCTCGGAAGATTCAGTGCAGACCATAGTCTGAAAGGAATATTAAAATGGCTGATTCAAATTAGATCTCCCGAATCTCTTTTGGAAAAAGCAAGCGATGTTATGGAGACATATTATAGACCCAGCGAGTTGGTCATAACGGAATCTGAGAAAAATTCTACCGTCTTAAGAATAATCGAGTTCCCCGACTTGGATGAGATCCTTTATATCAGAATGATCGGATGGATTGAAAGAGCGCTCGAAATCTGCGGCTGTAAAAAAATAAAAATAAATATGACGGCTTCATTAGCAGACGGAGACGACTTTACGGAGTTTCAGATAACCTGGGAATAAAAATATTGCAGAGTAATCTTTGGATTTTATATTCTCGTCTTTATACTTTTTTATATAGTTATTTTTTATTTCTTACCGAACCATCTTTATACCTGCAATCTTTAGAAAAAGAAATTTCTTGCCAATATTGTAATGTCGTGCTAATTTTAAATACATCATTCCAAGAATAATCTATGACCCGGAAGAAAAAAACAACCGTTGCAGTGTTATATAACTTTGTCGGTGAAGACGTTTACGAGAAAATGCGTACGGTCGATCCCGAAACACTCGGTTTTAAACCGGAGTACGACATTAACGTTGCAACTGTAACGGAAGAATATGAAGCTGTTGCAAAAGCCCTTAGGAAGAAAGGATATCAGACTACAGCAATCAACATAAATGAAGATTTGCAATCGATCATAAAACTGCTGCGCAAGAATCCTCCAGATGTGGTATTCAATCTTATCGAGTACTTCCGCGACGAACCGAAACTGGAATATCTTATTGCGGGATTGTTCGTTCTTCACGGCATCCGGTATACAGGCGCACCTCCGTTTACACTTGCATTGTGCCAGCGTAAAGGAATGACGAAACAATTACTCCTTGCCAATAACGTACCTACCCCGCGCTACCGTCTTCTTACCGAACCACACATTCCACGGCGGCACGGTCTGCATTACCCGATGATCATCAAACCGGGGCGTGAAGATGCAAGTTCGGGCGTTGATAAAAGCTCGGTTGTTTATGATTCCGAACAGTTCAAGGAACAGATTGAA
>CAZKNM010000028.1:0-5091 GCA_964554135.1 uncultured Melioribacteraceae bacterium | reverse complement strand
GCCACGGAATTGACGCCTCAAAGCGATGTTGAAGAAAAAACATTTAAAGAATATGCGCCCCCCATACTAGTGGAGGAATTTATAGAAGGACGAGAATTTCACATTTCAATTCTCGGTAACGATCCGCCCGAGGTTCTTCCCATTATCGAATTCGATTTCTCTGAGCTCCCCCCCGATCATCCCAGCATTATCAGTTACGCTGCAAAATGGAATCCGCTTGAAGAAACATTCCACAGGGTGCATTCCATTTGTCCGGCAAAACTACCGAAGCATGTAGAAAAGCGTGTTAAAGCTGCGGCACTCGATGCATATAAAATTACCGGCTGCCGGGATTATGCACGCATAGACATCCGGCTTACGAATAAAAACAAGGTTTACGTCCTAGAAGTGAATCCGAATCCCGATCTAACCGAAGGAGTATCTTTCATGGAATCTGCAGAGGAATCCGGACTTTCATTCGGCGATACGCTCGGGAAAATTGTTGAGTTTGCACTCAGCAGACCTCTCCCTTCCAAACCTGCTGAACAACCAAAAGAGGATGAGCCTTCTCCGGTAAAATAGTAGGAATGTTGTTTAATTTAATTCAAGGATTTCTTGCGGAAACAGTTTACCCCGCAGTTACTTGTCCCGACGAGTTGTTAAACGATGTCGGGATGCCGCACTGAAATCAGTTTACCTCGATGCTTTTTATCGGGCCTGTCCGTGTTGTCCGAAGGACTCCTTCGGAGAGCGGTGTGTTAGCTGTAGAAATCAACATAATTATTATTTAACAATTTGAATATCTCCGTGTCCATTAAATATTCCATATTCACCAGTCAGCTTATCTTCAAAACGATATATACACCTATATGTATCATTATTAAGTGAACTACCATCAAATCTAATTACATGAACGCCGGAAGTATAACGCAGCATGAGTTTAGCAATAATATTATTCGATTGGTTTATAATAATAATAAATACTTCACAAAATGTCGGAAGACCAAACTCTATATTACAACCTGAACTAACTGGATTTGGATAAGCAGGATATACATAGAAATTGGAAGGATACACATCAGTTTGAGATTGCGGCGGTGGGAATACTTCAATCGAATCCTTTTGTGAAAGATATATACCGTTATATTCCCAATTATAGTCATTTTTCCAATCGTCTGAATCACTAGATAAAATATTACCATTTTCATCTGTATTCGTAATGCCAGAAAAAATGTTTCCAAATTCAGTAGTTTGATTCTCTTTACAAGATTGGATTAAGAATAAAAATATAATGCAAAGGATAAAACATTTGTAGTGAGTAAAATTATTATGGAATATTTTTGTCCCCTTCATCGCTTCACCTCAAATTATACAGCTAACGGCATTGTGCATAATGATAAACCGAAGCTCGACACAACAAGGTAGCTTTTATTAAATAACTTTTTAATTAGAAAAAAATTTCTTTTACTTAGTACAATAAACTACAAAACTGAAGCGAAAGAACAAAGCCAAAGATTACACTAATGCCGAGTACGAAAACAGTTTACACCGCAGTCACATGTCCTGCAGCCTTCGTAATTTTTGCGTCCCGTAGTTTTCTCGCGGGATTGTGGGATTTTGCACAGGTGGCCAAATGATTTGCGTACTAAACATTATCCTTATTTATCACCCCATTCACCACCGTCAATTGTGACTTTCTTATTTTCTGTTTTTTCAGATCCAATATCTGTGAACTGACCATGCCCAGGATATACCTTAGTGTAATCCGGTAAAGAAGAATAAAGTCTGCGTACGGATTTTACTATATCCTCTTTTGAACCGGTCTTTGGAAGGTCAGTCCGTCCAACTGTATGATAAAACAAGACATCTCCAGAGAGCAATATTCCTTCTGAATAAAAACAAATGCTTCCTGGAGAATGACCTGGCGATAAAAATGTTTTTATTTCCAATTTCCCTAATTGATAAATCTGATTATCGGTTAATTCAATATCCGCCTTTCCAACAAGTGTATGATCGAAATTAAATAATTCTACAAAACTAGGATCCTTTTTAATTGACGCTACAATAGAGGAATCAAAATTACTTTCCCATGCGGAATATATCTTAGCACACTCATATTCTTCTCTTGAAAAACATACTTTTGCCTCCGGGTATTTTTTCTTGACAGCCGGAACTCCATAAACATGGTCGGGGTGGCAGTGAGTAATAAAAATATATTTTAATTTTATTCCTTCTTCTTTGATAATTGATTCCAACGAATCAATTGAATCCCCTACATCGAAAAGAGCGCCTTCTTTACTCTCCATATCATATAAAAGATAGCAATTTGTTTTTATTAAACCTGTAACTTGATGGTGAAGAACAAAATTATCCTGAGATTGACCTATAGTAATTATGTAAGAAAGTAATAGTAATAAAGAAAACGATAATATTTTTTTACTCATGAAATCCCCGCTTTTTATTTGTTGTATTGCCCGCCGACAACACGCACTTTAATGAACTATCCCTTAGTCCTAAATTACTCAATAGCATAATTTATTTAGGTAAATACCTGCTTTGTACTCATTTCAAAAAATGTTATTTATTTACTCAATTCTTCCAGCCGTTTTTCAAGCATTATTTTCCACGCACCTTCTGCGTCATCCAATAATTCTTCTATCATTTGAACCTGAGTAGGCGTATCAAGAGCTATATATTCAACATCAGTCCGATTATTTGTTGTTATTATCTCTCCTTTTTGATTGTAGTCTATATATAAATTCTGAACAATGACTTCTCCCCATTTAGATGTTTTTTCTATCCACTTATTGAAACCATATTTAGCTTTAAACGCACCCATATAATTTACTGTACAAGGCTGAACTTCAATGCTTAAATAAATATCTATCCATGGATGATTGTCGGGCGCATACTTTTGTTCTGCCGCCTGTATTTTTGAAATAATAAACGATCCTGGAGGAACATTTGTAAAACAAAGCAACCATCCATCTTCAAACTCAGATATATACAAATAAGGTTTTACAGTAACACCGGAACCAGGAGGTGTATATTTCCATTCAACGCCCAAAACCGGCAGGCTTTCTACAATAAGACCATAAACATCACCTAAGGATGGACTGGCAGTATCGGCGCTTATTTCTATATCTAAAATACTTCTGTGAATTATTTTTAAAAGTCTGCAACCTTCACCGTAAACGTCTGTTACGTCAACCTTGTTGGCAATAGGTTCTAAATAACATATAACCAACGCTCTTGTACTATCGGATTGTTTTACCTCTAATGGGTCCTGGCAAAATATAGTTGATGTTGTTAAAAACAATATAATTATGGACATAAAAAATACATGAGTAGGATTGTAATTATAATATTTCATTTTATTCCTCCTTTTCACACAAATTATTCTTGATGTGCCAACAACACTATCAGTAAGAGGATTGCTCACAATAATCTTTTACACAACTTTGACATATTGAATATGCCTTTTTATCACGATGGTTAACACAAGTTTTCATTTATTCCGCCTTAATATTGTGTGTGCCTAACGGCGTGTTATCCCTACAAGCCGGGACAAGTTGTTTAGCATTGCCATCCCTTTGGGAAAATATCAATAACCGCAGAGTTCTCTACAAAAATTATTTGTTAAGAAAAATTGTTACAACTTCAGCCATAAACTGATAAATGTTACCTACCTATCTTTGTTATACGCCGTTTCGTGCGCAAGCTTTATCTTTCTGTCAGCCTTTCTTTATTATGTTCCCACCACTTCTCCCACTCTCGATAATCTTCACCTAACATTTCACCGGTCATCTTATTTAATGCCTCTGCTGCCTTGCCTTTGACTTGACAATAGTCATTTTTTAATGCCTCAATCAAAGGCTCTATCGCTTTGGTATCTCTTATCTCTCCCAATGCTGCTGCAGCGCTGGCTTGAACATCCGATTGATCGGTATTTAATGCGATGATAAGAGGTGTTACTGCATTTGAATCTTTTATTTTTCCCAATGCTTCTGCCGATACGCGACGAACATCCCAATATTCATCCTTCATCGCCGCGATCAAATGTTTAACTGCACGGGAGTCGTTTATCTCTCCCAATGCAAATGCAGCTTGCCATCGTACACGCCAACTTTCATCTTTCAATACAATTATTAGAGCTTCTACTGCTCTGGAGTCTTTTCTATTCCCAAGTGCCAATGCAGCTGAAGATCGGATTTCCGATTCCTTATAATTTAATGCTGCAATAAGTGATTCAACGGAACCGTAATCCTCGATTGTTCCTAATGCAACTGCTGCATCACTTCGGACTATAGTATTCTCATCATTATTCAGAACATTAATCAATGGTTTTACAGCGCGAACATCTCCCAGTATGCCCAAGGCTAATGCTGCTTCGCGACGTACACGCCAATATTCATCTTTCAACATATCCGTTAGAGCATCTACCGCCCGGGAATCACATATCTGTCCCAATGCGTATGCGATAATCTCACGAACTCTTGCCTCTTTGTCGTATGATGCTAAAATCAGAAATTCTACAGCGCGATCATCTCGTATATCTCCCAATGAGTGTGCGACCGTTCTACGAACTTCCGGATTTTTATCATTCAGCCCAACGATAAGATATTCCACTGCACGCGCAGTGTGAGCTTTCGTAGTTCTGAATATTGGATGCTGAGTCTGTGATAAAGCCAAAGCAGCCCAAAGGCGAACATCTTCATTCTGATCATGGACCGCATTAATTATCACATCTAGAGCAATTAGATCCTCTTTCTCAGGATCATTTGTAACTCCCAGTGTATGTGCTGTACGCTGGATTTCTTCCAACGCAAGTCGTGCCCATGAACTCCGAACACTTCCTCGAAGTTCGCCCTGGATGATCTCTACCCAACAGGTTCTCATTTTCTCAATACTTTTCTATGCTACATTAACACTTAACGACGTTGCCGCTAACCGGTTTATCCCGCAGTTACTTGTCCCGCAGCCTTCTTGCGGGATTTTGCGGGGGCTTTAGGTTTAAGACACCGGTTAGGAGTATTACTTCAATAAATTTGCAACAAATTGATTTAATAATTTTTGTGCTTCAATAATTTTTCTATACTTGACTTCAATTTT
>CAZKNM010000027.1:19223-29653 GCA_964554135.1 uncultured Melioribacteraceae bacterium | reverse complement strand
ATAAAGCTTGTTGAAGCTATGGAGAAGATGGCTTTCTCTGCACGCGATCTCAACCGCGCTGCAAACATCTACAACATGATGTTAAACGATAAAGACTGCACAATCATCCTCACCTTGGCAGGAAGCATTTTCAGCGCCGGATTAAAAAGAATTGTACATGACATGATAGCAAACAATATGGTAGATGCAATTGTATCAACCGGTGCTATAATAGTCGATCAAGATTTCTTCGAAGCACTCGGATTTAAGCATTACATCGGCTCACCCTACGTCGACGATAACGAACTCCGCGATCTCCACATCGATAGAATTTACGATACATTCATAGACGAAGATGAACTGCGCATATGCGATGATACCACTGCTTTAATTTTCGACAGCCTCGAACCAAAACCGTATTCATCACGCGAACTGCTTTGGCACTTCGGAAAATATCTTGAGAAAAATGGTGGACCAAAAGTAGATGACTCCGTTATTTACGCCGCATACAAACACAATGTACCCATTTTCGTCCCTGCATTTTCCGACTGCTCTGCTGGGTTCGGAATTGTAATACATCAAAATAAAAATCCGGAGAAACATGTTTCTTTCGATTCGGGAAAAGATTTTCTGGAATTAACGCAAATAAAATTGAAGAGCAAAGAAACCGGCATTTTCATGATCGGCGGTGGAGTTCCGAAAAACTTTACACAGGATATTGTTGTTGCCGCAGATATTTTAACCGAAGATGCACCAATGCATAAGTACGCAATCCAAATTACAGTTGCTGATGTTAGAGACGGTGCCCTTTCCAGTTCTACACTTAAAGAAGCCAGTTCTTGGGGTAAAGTTGCTCAAACGTTCGAACAAATGGTTTATGCAGAAGCTACCCTCGCAATGCCTCTCATCGCAGGTTACGCTTACCACAAGGGTGCCTGGAAAAACCGAATGAAGAAAGAATTACAAAAACTTTTCATGTAAATAAAAAACCCGGCTTCCCTTTTTAGAAGTCGGGTTTTATTCTTTTCTTTGTTGAAGGATTATTTCATTCCATCTTTACCTAATCAAAACTAGTAGTTGTCGAAAATTGATATTCGACCTCTGCCGTCCATTCACCGTTAGGATCACCTACGGATATCACCTTGAACTTAACATATCCGTCTCTGCATTCGGCTACCCATATATCACCGTTCTGCAGGGGTGTTTCACACACATCTTGTGCCCACATGTTTTGCTGTACTGCCTGAACTTGTGATAAATCACCGCTGCCATGCAGATAAAAATGATTGTTAAAAGGTCTATACCATATACCTTCAAGTCCATCTATCCTGGTCCCGATTGTGCACCAGCCGATTGTCTCGCCGTCGATCTGATCATACGAAACATCATCTCCCGTAAGACCGGTGGACCAATCTATACCGGAATGTGTGATAGTAATTCTGGCAAATCCGCTGTTATCACTTTTTCCCAAATCACAAAAAGTTAAACCCAATGCAACAAGGGGGAGAAAAATCATTAATAACACTTTTGAATATTTCACGACTCCTCCTAACAAATGATGAGTAAAAATTAATGACGCAACTTTTATAACAGCGTCATCTTAATTCCAATATAGTCATTTCCTTAAAAAAATATGATGAAACGTGATTTAAAACAAAATTCTAATAAAATAAAAACCCAATCCTGAAAATTCGGGATTGGGTTTTTAAACTTGACCGCTACAGAACTTATTTCATCAAAACCATCTTTCTTGTCTGCAGATAGTTGTTAGCTTTAATTGTATAGAAATAAATTCCGCTCGAAACTTTTTGACCGTAATAATTTTCTCCATTCCAATTTACTTCATAATTTCCGGCAGGACGTGCTTCATTAACCAAAGTGGCAACTTCCCGTCCCATTATGTCGTATACTTTAACCGACACATCGGAATACTCCGGTAATTGGTAGCGAATATTCGTAGTTGGATTGAACGGGTTGGGATAATTTTGATCCAGTACAAATCCTTTTGGGACCAGCTCAATTTCATCTTCAACGCCGGTAATATCAAAAGTCACAGTTGCACGGATCATATACAAATATGTCCAACTGTCACCAGTACTTACATAATATAACCATCTTGGATCACCATTTCCAGGTCCAGGATCGGAAACATAATTTGAACTATGATAATAGGATGTATGCGCTGCCGATTGTGTTACCATTACTCTATTTGTTTCGGGATACGTTCCGGGTAAAACAACTCCAACGGCGAAATCTTCTTCCGTGTCAATATCATATTGAGTCAAATCTACCGTAATCCAATTTGGCCAAGGTACCGGATAAGGTCTATCAGGTCTATTTGCAATATTAAATTCCGGCGATAAGGGTTGACCTAAAGGTGTATTAACGGTAGCCAAACTTTCAAAATCCCCTGTATTTTTATAAATCCTCCCCGCCATTGTACCGGCTTGCCTTAAGGCAACGGTTATTCTTCTAAGTTTTGTTCCGGGTACACCTGTAAATTCAACACATATAGTATCCCCGGTTGAGAGAGTAAGTACACCTGTTGGTTCGGTATCATCATATGCTAATTCAACATTATTCGAACCACCAGTACCGGTTGAAGTATAAGTATAATTTAAAACTGACATTTGACTTCTACTAATTGCAATAAAATGCACGGTCGGATAAGTAGTTCCAAAATCCGGTATAGAATAGTCCGTATTCCTTGTTACGTCTTCAACTACTTTATTCGTTCCAATCTTTACAGCCTTAACAACAAAGTTGGGGCTTGTCGCATCAAAACGAATATTTAGATTTGAACCTGATGTAAAGGATATATATTGAGCGCCATAATATTGTATTGCATCCGTCATAGTAACATTAGGTGTTGGATGACTTCTTGGAACGGCTTTCGTAAGATTTTGAAGATTATAACCCCATCTAGTATTTACAGTTTTATCGTCTAGGATATTGGCTACGTACCAGTCAATTAAAATGTTATTTGATAAATCGGCGTTGTTGAATCTTCTTGCTGTTGGAGTTATTAAATTAGCTAAGGCCCAATCAATACCATTAATACTGGTACTTGGCGCTTGAACAAATTTTGTCATAAAATCTACACCGAACTGTTCATACATATATAACATAAAACGTGCAGCCCTTGAATAGTCTGTTAACACTGCAACATTATCATCCCCGCGCCAATCCAACAGGTAATGATTCGTTTCATTCGAGTAACTAGTTTGCTCACGAAACGGATAACCGCAAAGGGGCTCGGCAACCAGGGAACATCCTTCATCAAAAAATGTGGCTTGCTGCGGATTATAATTCCAGTTGATCATGTGTTGAAATTCATGAGCTACAACATCCATTGCATTTGTAACGCTCGTTGGATTAGTAAGAACCGCCGGATCACAATCGATAAACAGCATTTCCGCTTCGTTGCTGTGATCATACTGGGGATCATCCACGATTTCATGATATGACCAAAAATAACCGGCAACGTATCCGCCGGTTCCCGTGTAACCATCTATGATATCATGAACTAGAATTATTATCTTATTATCGGCATCTACATTAGGTGGATTGCCGTAAACTTCATTAAGAGTTTGATAAATACCTTTACTTGCATTTGCCGGTGTAGAACTATCGAAATTATTTACAACCGCTTCCACTCCGGTTTGGTTCATCCTGCCGTTAGTCCACATAGCATCTTCAACAAAAACGTAACAATTAGTTCCGACAGCTCGGCAGGTTGATGCAATCGGATGCCAGTTAGCATTACCATCCATTGTCTGCCCCCACCATGTATGCGTATCTCCAACAATAAAATTCCATGCGGATGTTTTTCTCAACTTGGCCTGTTCAAAAAAATCGGGATTTTCTGCTCTTGATTTTCGCGATAATTCTTCTCCCCACCATATAAACGGGCGGGCATCGATAGGATATGTACCTTTATCAGCAGATACGGTTGATTTATCGGTTAAATTGGTTTGAAGTTTAACCTGTGAAAAATTGATCTGTGTAAAACAAAAAAGTGCGATGAAAAAAGCTAGCGTAAATTTTTTCATAACTTTTCCTCTATGAGTTTTTATTAAGTTTTTTTATTAATCGCTTTTCGGGATATGTTCTGCTTTAAGAACAACTAATGCGGTTCCCCTTTCTTTTTTGACGGTTTCTTTATATTCGATTTTATAAATTTTGCCCTGCTCTCCAAATAATCGGCTGCTCAATTCCTTATCGCACACGAGGAGATAGGTTTCATCACCGGATATTTGCAAAGCTAATTCCGTGAATGGTTCGTTACCTACGACAGTTATTGTTCCGACATAATACTTGGATTCTTTTTGTACAGTTTCCGATGTAGAACATGCAGTGAAGAGCACAACAAAACCAACAACAAATAATAAAGAAGCAGCAACGAAAGGCTTTTCAAGAATTGTTTTTTTAAAATTCATAAAAAAATCCTCCACTGAAATGTGAAATCAAGATACTGAAAATCATTTCCTTTAGCAAAACGATTTTATGACGGATTCCATAGTGTGATAGAAATGCTTATTTTTTACCGTTAAGGTACAAGTTAAAGAATACTTGTTTAACGATGTACAAATAAACTCCGGTAGACAAGAAAAATCGGTTTATTGTGCATTAGTATTTCCGTTAAAGAAGTTAATCAGTAGATCCTCAGAGACAAGCAGATCTTTAAGCGTTAGGTTATTCACTACTTGATCGACGGAATCCTGTATCATGCGCCATAGAGATCTGATTGAGCAATCGATAGAATTGAGACATATGTTCTTTTCACCTGCATGTGTACGGCAAAACCCGTCATCGAATAGTTTACCGCCGAGCGCAGTCATCACCTCGCCAATGTTGATTTCTTCCGGAGGTTTTTTGAGTGCGTAGCCTCCAATCTGTCCCCTGGAGCTTTCAAGGAATTCACCTAACCGAAGCAGTCTCAAAATCTTTGCAACTGTATGCTGCGAAATTCCCTCGGCTTCACTAATCTCCGGGATAGTAAAACCGTCTTTTTCTCCGTAATATTTTCCTATCCTCAGCAGAAATCTTAAACCATATTCTTCTTGTGCGCTGAATTTCATTTCTACCCTTTCTTATCAATTGATAACTAATAAATTCCCATCCATGCCCATTTCACTCCAACGTATAACTTAAAGTTGAACTCTCTCTTACATAAATCCCAATTCTAATTTGGCCTCTTCAGACATCATATCCTGATCCCACGGCGGATCCCAAACCAAATCGACTTTCACTTTGTTAATATCTTGGACTTGTTCAACTTTTTCTTTCACTTCCCCGGGTAAGCTCCCCGCTACAGGGCATGCCGGCGAAGTTAATGTCATTTTGATAAACACGTTGGTTTCTTCATCTATTTTTATTTCATAAATCAAACCTAGCTCATAAATATCAACAGGAATCTCGGGATCGAAACACGTTTTTAGTGCATGAATAATTTCTTGTTCCAGTCTGCCTTTATCTGTCATTACCTTTTCCATTAGCTGATCATCTTAATTACTTTATTAATACCGACAACAAGTTTATCTATTTCTTCTTTAGTATTGTAAAACACAAATGAAGCGCGTGCTGTTGCAGGCAGATTATATCTATCCATTATCGGTTGTGTACAGTGATGACCTGTTCTGATTGCAATTCCATCAGTATCGATTATTGTCCCGATATCGTAAGGATGAACACCATCGACCACAAAAGAAATAACCGGAGCTTTTTCCCTAGCCCTTCCGATTATTTTCAATCCGTTTATCTCTAAAAGTTTTTCAGTAGCATATTCCAACAAAGAATTCTCGTGCTGTAAGAGAACGTTTCTATCAAACTGATTAAGATATTTTATCGCTGCGGTTAAACCGACGCTGCCGGCAATATTGGGTGTACCGGCTTCAAACTTGCGGGGAAGATCATCGAAAGTTGTTTTTTCGAAAGTTACATGTCGTATCATATCGCCGCCCCCCTGGTATGGAGGCATCATGTTTAAATATTCTGTTTTACCATAAAGCACACCGATACCGGTTGGACCAAAAACTTTGTGTCCGGAGAATGCAAGGAAATCACAATCCAAATCCTGTACATCCACTTTCAGGTGTGGGATAGCCTGTGCGGCGTCCAATAGAACCGGAACACCATTCTTGTGTGCAATCTCAATAATTTCTTTTACAGGATTGATTGTCCCAAGTGAGTTTGAAATATAGACAATCGATACAAGCTTCGTTCTTTTGTTAAATAATTTTTCATATTCCTTTAAATCAAGTTCACCGTTATCGGTAATAGGTATGATCCTAAGATTAAATTTTTTACTGCCGCGCTGAAGCTGCCAAGGAACAATATTAGCGTGATGCTCCATATGGGATATAATTATTTCATCACCATCTTTAAAGTAATTTGCTCTGCAGAGTGAACTGGCTACAAGATTTATAGCTTCCGTTGTCCCTCTGACGAAAATTACTTCCGAAGCGCTCATTGCATTTATGAATTCTTTCACTTTTAACCGGGCTGTTTCATATAGCTCGGTTGAAAGTTCGCTTAAGAAATAAAGTCCTCTGTGAATGTTTGCGTTCTCGTAGGTATAGTAATGAGTGATGCTGTCGATTACTATCTGCGGTTTTTGCGAGGTTGCTGCATTGTCGAGATAAACAAGAGGTTTACCGTTAACGGTTCTGGAAAGAATCGGAAAATCCTTCCTTACTTCATCAACATCGAATTTCCTTTTAAGATTTACGACGGCTTCTTTAGTTTGAATTTCCATATGATTTTATTTATCCGAAATTATATTTCAACTCTATTCAAGTGCTCAAAGATCATATGATTCAACTGCTCTTTAAGAATATCAATCTTAACAACATCAACAACATCGTTTGCAAAAGCTCTTATTAACATAGATTTTGCCAGTTCATCGGGAATGCCTCTCGACCTGACATAAAAATATGCCGCATCATCAAGATGACCTACAGTTGCACCGTGAGAACATTTAACATCATCGGCAAAAATTTCCAGCTGTGGTTTAGTGTCTATCGTTGCCTTGTCCGATAACAACACCGTCTTGTTCGATTGAAACGCATTCGTTTTTTGTGCGTCCCGCCGAACCATTATCTTACCGTTAAACACACCTTTGGATTCGTCATCCAGAATACCTTTATAAATTTCATTGCTCATACAGTTCGGTTTTGCATGATCGACAAAAGTATGATTATCAATCAGCTGATTTCCGTGCGCCAGGTACAAACCGTAATAATGACATTCGATACCTTCATCATCCAAAGTTGAGTTTATATCGTTTCTTACAATTGATCCGCCGAAAGAAAATGAGTAATGATTAAATACACTGTTCTTTCTCTGGTGAACTTCCGTTTTTTCTATATGATAGGCATTATCACTTTCAACTTGCACTTTATGAAAATCTACTACCGCTCCTTCATCAACAAAGATTTCCGTTACCGCATTTGTGAAATACGGATTATCGCAGTACCCGCGGTAATTTTCAATTATCCTTATGCGGCTGTTTTCTCCGGCAACAATAAGATTACGCGGAAGTGAAATCACATTTTCCTTTTCGTTGCCGTTCAGATATAGAATTTGAATCGGATGTTCGACGTCCTTCCCCTTCGGTACAATAATTACGGCGCCATCATACGCATAAGCAGTATTGAGTGCGTTGAATCCGTTATCAACTTTTGAAAACTTACCTATGTGATCTTTTATTAATTCTGGCGAATTCCTCAAAACATTTCTAAGACTATCGACAATCATCCCGGAATTATCAGATTGAATAATTGAGAGCTCTTCCGAATACATTCCGTTTACAAAAACCATTAAACAGCATTCGAAACCATGGAAAATATTTTTCCGAACATTTTCAGTGTTGACTTTCACTTTTTCAGCATTAACGGAGGGAATAAAATTGTGCTTAAGAATAGGTGAGATGTTTGTGTATTTCCACTCTTCATTTTTTTTGGTAGGAAAATCCAATTCAGACAATTTATTAACTGCATCCTTCCTAATATCGTGAAGGAATGATTGTGATTCCCCGTTCAGCTTGCTTTCAAATGTTTCGAAATTTGAGACATACCAATCTATGATTTCTTTATTTTTCAAATTGTTCATAAAGATTTCTATTCCTCTCTAAACTTTATCTGTTACAGCTTCTCCGTTGATGACCCAGTCGTAACCTTTCTCTTCCAGTTCAAATGCCAATTCCTTTCGGCCGGATTTAATGATTCTCCCTTTGTAAAGAACATGAACAAAATCCGGGATTATGTAATTAAGAAGTCTTTGATAATGTGTAACAACAATCACGGCATTTTCTTTCGACCGGAATGTGTTGACACCATGTGATACAATTCTCAAAGCATCGATATCCAAACCCGAATCGGTTTCATCGAGCAATGCCAGTTTCGGATTCAACATCAGCAGCTGCAGAATTTCATTCCGTTTCTTCTCGCCGCCGGAAAAACCTTGGTTAACCGAACGATTTAAAAGAGTGTCTTCCATTCCCAATATTTTCGATTTCTCCCTCATCAATTCTAAAAATTCTTTCGCGCTGATTTCCGGTTTATTACGATATTTTCTTATTTCGTTAATAGCTGTTTTAAGAAATGTTGCGTTTGAAATGCCAGGTATCTCAATCGGATATTGAAATGCAAGAAAGATTCCTTCACGGGCTCTATCTTCCGGAGCCATTTCCAAAAGCTCTTTCCCTTCGTAAGTCACTTTTCCTTTAGTAACCTCATATCCTTCATGACCCGCAAGTACATTCGCTAACGTACTTTTACCTGAACCGTTAGGACCCATTATCGCATGAACTTCGCCCGTATTTACTTCAAGGTTAATTCCTCTTAGAATTTCCTTGCCTTCAATGCTAGCGTGTAAATCTTTTATCTTAATCACTTATTTATACCTTTATACTTTATTTCCAATTCGATTTTGTCATTATCCTACGCTTCCTTCCAGACTAATTGCTAAAAGCTTTTGTGCTTCTACAGCAAACTCCATCGGTAATTCTTTAAATACTTCTTTGCAGAAACCGTTTACTATCATATTGACTGCATCTTCTGTCGAGAGACCGCGCTGATTTAAATAGAATATCTGATCTTCCCCGACTTTGGATGTCGTGGCTTCATGTTCGACCGTTGCCGATTCATTTTCAACTTCTATATATGGAAATGTATGAGCGCCGCATTTATCCCCCATCAGCATGGAATCGCATTGTGAGAAGTTTCTTGCCCCTTCCGCATTCTTCCCGATTTTCACCAATCCTCTGTAAGAGTTATTACTTCTTCCTGCCGAGATACCTTTCGACACAATCGTGCTCTTAGTGTTTTTACCTAGGTGAATCATTTTGGTACCGGTGTCTGCTTGCTGATAATTGCTTGTAACGGCCACGGAATAAAACTCACCGACCGAGTTTTCCCCTTGCAAAATACAGCTTGGGTATTTCCATGTAATTGCAGAGCCGGTTTCAACCTGCGTCCAGGAAATTTTGGAATTCTTTCCTCTGCATGCCCCGCGTTTCGTTACAAAATTATAAATTCCCCCTTTTCCATCTTTACTGCCCGGGTACCAATTTTGAACAGTTGAATATTTTATCGCGGCATTTTCAAGAGCAACCAATTCAACAACAGCAGCATGTAATTGATTTTCGTCCCGCATCGGTGCGGTACACCCTTCCAGATAGCTGACATAACTCCCTTCTTCGGCAATGACGAGTGTTCTCTCAAATTGTCCCGTCTCTTGTGCATTAATCCTGAAGTAGGTAGATAACTCCATCGGGCAGCGGACACCTTTCGGAATAAAAACAAACGAACCATCGCTGAAAACGGCGGAATTTAATGTAGCAAAATAATTATCCGTATACGGAACAACTGAACCGAGATATTTTTTTATAAGTTCGGGATGCTTTTGAATTGCTTCGGAAATTGAACAGAAGATTATTCCTTTCTCCTGGAGTGTCTCTTTGAAAGTAGTTGTTACAGAAACCGAATCGAATACTGCATCAACGGCCACACCGGCTAATTTCTTTTGCTCTTCAAGAGGAATACCCAGTTTGTCAAAGGTCTTCAGCAGTTCCGGATCGACTTCATCCAGGTTTTGTAACTCTGGTTTCTTCTTCGGGGCAGAATAGTATCTGATATCTTGGTAATCGATTTGGGAATATTTAACATTAGGCCACCTCGGCTCATCCATTTTAAGCCAATGACGAAATGCTTTTAAACGCCATGCGAGCATCCATCCAGGTTCATTTTTCTTAGCAGAAATGAATCGGATTATTTCTTCATTCAATCCTTTTGGCGCTTCATCCGCTTCTATATCTGTAATAAAACCCCATTTATATTCGGAATTGGTTAAGTCTTCAACTAACTTCTTTTCATCGTTCATCGAGAAACCTTCTTATTTACAATTGAAAAATTATACAATCTGGAAAAAAATGTCAAGATTTATAATAC
>CAZKNM010000027.1:17711-19123 GCA_964554135.1 uncultured Melioribacteraceae bacterium | reverse complement strand
AACAAGGAAATCACAATTATCCGCGACAAGTTTTCTTATTCCCTTTTCCTCATTTCCAACAACTAATGCAATAGGAAGTTTAAAATCAACACCTGTATAATCTAACGAAGTATCGAGCGATGAACCGATTATCCAATAGCCCTTTTCCTTTAGCTCCTTCATCGCATTATTCATATTACTAACTTGACATATCTTAACATGAGAGATTGCACCGGCGGAAGTTTTTTCGACAGTCGCATTGAGAGGTGCGCTGTTATAAGAAGTGATTATTATACCATCAACCCCAGCACATTCAGCTGTACGTAAAATTGCACCAAGATTATGTGTGTCTTGAATTGAATCTAGAAGCAGTAGCAAAGGAGAAGATGATTTTTTGGCCGATTCAATTATTTCAGCAAGAGAATATAATTTGTAATCTCTCTGTACGGCAATTACTCCCTGAGAGTTTTGCCCATGTTCAAGTTCTCGAAACTTTTGAATTGCTATCTGGCTTACTTTTATCCCCTGCTCTTTTGCCAAATGTTTAATCTTATTTATTGCATCACCATGAACGCCATATGCAATTGAGATGTGCGAAATGTTCATTCCGGATTTTAAAGCTTCAAGTACAGGTTTCCTGCCCAATATATATTGCATCTCTACACCAGATAAAAAGATTTTGCATAAGATAATTATTATTCTTCAAAATTAAAATGCAACAAATATACATATTAAAGACAGCTTACATCTTTTTACAAAGAATGAGTATTTCTAACACCGGTTTACGATTTTTAATCCCTCAAATATTACATAATTATTATTGGAGCATTTTTGATATAAAATCTCTATTTTTTCTCACTCTTAAATACAATTCCTGTTCACAAAAAATAAGGGCTGGGTATGAATCTTAAATTACTAGTTACAGAATATTTCCGAAATAATTCGGAAGAAGTAAAGAAACGTATCGTTGATCTAGTAAAAGTTATGGTTAAAGAAAAGACTATCAATGTTGTTTCGGAAAAACTGAACCAATTTCCTTCCCTCAAATTCCGCGGTGAAGAATACAAAGTTGCAAATATTGTCAAACAGGAATTCGACAAAATTGGAATTCCTTATGAAGAATTTTCCAGGATGGAAGGAAGACCAAATGTTGTGGCAAAGCTCGGTAAAAATCAAAATGGTAAAAGACTTTTAATGCCCGCCCACATGGATATCGTTCCTGCTGGAGAAGGATGGGATAGTGATCCCTTCGAACTAATAGAAAAAAACGGAAAACTTTTCGGCAGGGGCACTCTTGATAATAAAGGTCCTTTAGCTTCAATCATGACCGCCGGAGAGATTCTTAAAAAGTTAGGGATAGATAAGGAGTTAAACGGTGAGTTACTCATTTCAGCATTATCCGACGAAGAAGCCGAAGATCCCGATGGAATTGA
>CAZKNM010000027.1:3177-17701 GCA_964554135.1 uncultured Melioribacteraceae bacterium | reverse complement strand
GGTATCGGATACTTAATGCAGGAAAAATTAATTTCTCCGACATATGCTGTAATTCCCGATATCGGCGGTAACATGAAAGAGATCGATGTTGCCGAGAAAGGTCGTACCGTTTTTAAGATAACTGCAACAGGTAAACAAGCTCATGGATCGACTCCAGAAAGAGGTGTCAATGCTGTTTACATGATGGCAAAGCTCATCAAAGAAATAGAGAAAATAAAATTCCAATTTAAAGTGCATCCGGTTCTTGGAAAACCTTCAGTGAACCTGGGCGAAATCCACGGCGGCGCAGCACCTAACATTGTTCCGGGCACATGTTATATTTATCTCGATATTAGAACCGTACCGGGTATGACGAAAAATTCCGTGATAAGAAAATTAAAAGAGTGCGGTAAGAAGGTAAAGAAAGGTAAGTTTAAAATTGATATCATGTCATGGAATGAACCGCACGATATCGATCCTAAAAATGAAGTGGTCAACGTAATTCAGGCTAATGCAAAAGAAATTCTCGGTTTTAAACCAAAAACAATCGGTATGGGAGGCGGTACCTACGCAAAAACTCTCAATTTACACGGAATTACTGCGGTAGGGTGGGGACCCGGTGATGATGCAGCGTTCCACGTTGCGAATGAGTATGTTGAGACAAAACAATTGATCGACTTTGCGCTTATGACATGTTTAATTGCTGTAGATTTATTACAATAAAGCAAATCCCGTAGAATTATCTGCGGGATTTTCCTTTCTTGAAATTTTACTTCGATGAGTGGTTCAATAGTTCTAAAAATAAAGCGTGAAAAATCAATAATACGCAAACACCCTTGGATCTTTTCCGGAGCTGTTTCAAAAGCTGAAGGAATTACAAAGAATGGCGAAACAGTAGATATAATTTCTCACGAAGGAAAATTACTTGGGTATGGGGCTTTTTCTGAAAAATCGCAAATCCAGGTTAGAGTCTGGTCGTTCAATCCTGAAGATAAAATCAATTCGGAATTTTTCTACACCAAAATTTCCAAAGCTATTGCATTAAGAACAGAACTGGGAATCAATAAAATTACCGATGCTTATAGAATAATATACTCGGAGTCGGACGGATTACCTGGAGTGATTATCGATAAATATGGTGATTATCTTGTTTGCCAATTTCTTTCTGCCGGGGCAGAATTTTGGAAAACAGAAATTATTGATAATCTGGTTTCCGTTTTCAATCCGAAAGGAATTTATGAAAGATCCAATGTTGAAGCGCGTAATAAAGAGGGACTAGAATTAGTAACCGGACTTACTTATGGAGAGATGCCTCCCGCTCTCCTGGAAATAAAAGAAAACAATTATAAGTTCTTTATCGATATTCAAAACGGACACAAAACAGGTTTCTACTTAGACCAGCGTGAAAATCGAATATTGCTCTCTCAATTAGCCGAAAACAAAACCGTTTTGAATTGCTTTGCTTATACAGGAGGATTCGGTGTTGCAGCATTAGCCGGCGGTGCGAAACATGTAGTAAATATCGAAACATCCGCTGATGCATTGACGTTGGCACAAAAAAACTTTTTATTAAATAATTTTTCAGATCGGCAGTTCGAAAATATCAACGAAGATGTCTTTAAAGTACTACGGAAATTTAGAGACTCAAATAAACAGTTTGATATAATTATTCTCGATCCACCAAAGTTTGCAGAGTCCGTTTCGCAAGTAGAAAAAGCAAGCCGGGGCTACAAAGATATTAACCTTCTTGCTCTCAAACTTATCAAACCGGGAGGTTTACTTTTTACCTTCTCATGTTCGGGACATATTGGTTCCGATCTATTTCAAAAAATAGTTGCCGATGCGGCGTTGGATGCAAGACGTACCGTACACATTTCCCGTCGCCTTACACAATCAGCAGATCATCCCGTTGCTATGAATTTTCCCGAGGCACTTTATCTTAAAGGACTACTTCTGAAATTGGTTGATTAAAATAGACTGAAAGCTTAATAATAGATTACTAAAAGTAATGAACCCATACCCTTCGAAATCGTCTAATAGAATAAAACATCGAAGAAATGAACATGAACAATAAAAAATCTTACAAGTCAGAGAAATCCAGTTTTCGTAATTCATTTCATGAAAGCATCCGAAGTAAGGATAAGAAGGAAGCTATTGCACGCGACTTCAAGGAATTGAAAGAGTTTTTCTTTTCAGAGGAGCAAAAAGAAAATATAAAGAATATGTCATGGCTTAAAAGAATATTTTATACATCTTGGTGGCTCCTTAAAACATTATTCAATAAACTCACTCCTATCCGGCGATTATTAGTATTAGTTGGTACAATATTTATCTTGATTAATATTAATCAAAGTGGAAATGAAGCCAACAATTCACAAAACTTACATATCATTGGCGGAATAATACTTCTCTTTGTTTTGATGCTTGAACTGAAAGATAAACTATTAGCAAAAAACGAATTGGAAGCAGGCAGAAAAATTCAACAGGCTTTACTTCCGGAAAGAAGTCCGAATATTCCTGGTTGGGATATTTGGCTGTTCACCCGCGCGGCAAACGAAGTAAGCGGAGATTTAATTGATTATTTTCCCCTCGAAAAAAGCAGGCACGCTCTTGTTATTGCCGATGTAGCAGGCAAAGGCTTGCATGCAGCACTACTTATGGCAAAGCTCCAGACTATCATTCGCACTTTGGCGCCCGATTCTTCTTCGATCGGCTCATTTGGGAAAAAATTAAATTCAGTCTTTTCACGAGAAAGTCTTCCCAATATTTTTGCTACTGTAATTTACCTTGAGATAAAACCAGATCATGGAAAAGTAAAACTTTTGAATGCTGGACATTATCTGCCCATAGGACTAATCAATAATAAAATTCAAGAATTGCCGAAAGGAAATCCAGCATTAGGCATTTTACATAACGCAAAATTTATTGAACAATCCATTCAATTAAAGAAAGATGATTTTCTACTTATATATTCCGATGGACTATCCGAAGCCAGAAATGAAGAAGGTGAATTTTACGGTAAAGATAGAATTCTTGAACTGCTTCCAAAATTAAGCGGACAACCGGCACAAGAGATCGGGAATAGATTGATCAAAGAATCGGATCAATTCGTCGGCACAGCAAAAGCAAACGACGACCTTTCTTTGATAGTATTAAAGCATATTTAATTTTTTCTCACCATAAACAAGTTATCATGAACACCCGCAGAGAATACGACATTATTATCAATAACCACAAATTAAACATGGGATTAAAACATAATAAGGAATCAAAAGACTTAATAGTTTTTTTCCATGGTCTCGGTTGTACTCAAGAATCTTTCAAATACATTTTCAATTATCCGGATTTCGCCAAGTATTCTCTTCTTCTAATCGACTTTATCGGTTTCGGTAAATCATCTAAACCTGAAGAATTTTCATACACAATGGAAGAACAGGCAAGAATCTGTGAATTACTTTTAGAAACATTCCCGAAAATGAAAATTCACATTGTCGCTCACAGCATGGGAGGAGCTGTTCCACTTCTCTTTTACAATGAACTCTACCCAAGAATAATTTCTTTTGCTAACATTGAGGGAAACTTGATTGCTGCAGATTGTGAAATGTTAAGCAGACCGATTGTAAATGCCGGATATGAAAAATACAGAGATGAACTATTCGAAAAGCAAAGAAATGATTTCGCACAATTTGAAGGACTCAAATTCGACGAAACGACTCCCCATGCAATGTACCTTAGCGCTAAATCCTTGGTTGAATGGTCGGACAGCAACATACTCTTAGAAAAATTCAAATCTCTGAAATGCAAAAAGGCTTACTTTTACGGAGAGAAAAATAAGAGTATGGAAGTATTAAACGAGGTAAATGATATCGAAAAAATTATGATAAGTAATTCCGGTCACAGCATGATGCTCGAGAATCATGTGGATTTTTATACAAAACTTTATAAATTTATTTTTAGCTAAAGATCAATTTATATAACTAAGTGAGAATGAACTATGTCATCAAAAGCATCTGTTGAAAATTTCATAACACAGAAAAATATCGCAATAGTCGGTATTTCAAGAAGTGGTCAAAAATTCGGAAATACTATCAACAAAGAGTTAAGAAAAAAAGGATACAACACTTTCCCTATTAATCCTAACACAGACACAATTGACGGTAGACCTTGTTATAAAAATCTTTCTTCCCTTCCCGAAAAAGCCGGTGGAGTAATAATCTGTGTACCACCATCTCAAACGGAAGGCGTTGTAAAGGAAGCACATAAAAACGGAATCACACATATCTGGATGCAGCAAGGTGCGGAATCCGAAACTGCGATCAGTTACTGTTTACAAAACGACATCGATTACGTTGCAGGAGAATGTATCTTGATGTTTGCTGAACCTGTCGGATTCGGACATAAACTTCATCGCTGGATTTGGGGGTTGCTTGGTAAATTGCCGAAATAAAAATTAAACCGTTAATATAGTTTTGGTGAAAAAGAAAACTCCTCATCTGCCACCAAAAATTTACAGAATAATCTATTGTTTTTTTTCTTCGGTTTAAATTCATCCAAAAGCAGAATTTCTTTTTTATAAATGTTGAATTTGTAAATTGCTGAGTTAATACTCCCATCTTGTTTGACGACATTAACTCTATACTCACCGAGCAAATCTTCAAAATTTATTTCCGTTCTTGCCGGTTGAACTTTAGGAGCCAAGTTCGGCATCGCCCTCAATCCCATCAGTACAATGAAAATTTCTTTCTTCTCCTTAACTACATCCACCGATACCTCATACACAAAACTTATAAATTCAGCAACGGTCTCAATTGCAAAAACACAAAACTGCAAATCTTTCTTCTCATCATACTTGAAAAGAGCTTTGCAGTAATATTCAATTTTATCGGATTTCTTCTGAGGAATAGCTTTGAGCGCAGATTGAGCTTTTTTCTTGCGGGTCTTCGGAATTTTCGGCAGAGCAGTTGGTTTTTTTAACGGCAATTATTCTCCCCTAATTAAACTGACTATTGAACTTAAGTCATTAATGTTAATTGTTTTCTGTTCGCCTTTCTGCATATCTTTCAATACGATCTCATCACGTTCATACTCTTCACCTCCAAGCAACAAAACGAATTTTACATTGTATTTATTTGCTTCACGCATTTGCGCTTTCACACTGCGGGATAAATAATCCAAATCAACACTTAGATCATTTCTTCTAAAGAATAATGCGAGACCGTTTGCTCTCTTATTAAGATTTTTATCGAGTGTAACAATGTAAAGATCCAGACATTCATCCGGTAATTTAAACGAATTCTCGTTCTCACAAGCAAGCAGAATCCTTTCGACACCTGCGGCAAAACCCATCCCTGGTGTCGGACTGCCTCCGATTTCTTCGATCAACAAATCGTATCTCCCGCCACCGCACAGTGCATTCTGTGAACCGACGCTGCCGCTTATTATTTCGAAAGTTGTATGTGTATAATAATCGAGTCCCCTTACAAGTCTGCTGTCAACTGAAAACGGTACACCCGTCGCTAAAAGAAATTGTTTCACATCTTCAAAATGTTCAAGACTTTCATCGTCAAGATGTTCAATCAAGAGAGGAGCGTCTGCCATTATTTTCTTATCGGTATCTGTTTTGCTGTCGAAGATTCTCAGAATATTTGTTTCATATCTTTTTCTACTATCTTCCGACAGTTGTGGTAACCTAGGTTTAAGAAAATTTTTTAAAATCTTTTTATACTCTTCACGTGATGCCGGTACACCGAGCGTGTTGATTTTAACGGATAAATCTTTCAATCCGAGTTTTGTTAAAATATCATAAGCGATAATTATACTTTCGGCATCGAGGTGCGGGTCTATGCTTCCGATGGCTTCAAATCCGAATTGATGAAACTGTCTAAACCTTCCAGCCTGAGGGCGTTCCTGTCTAAACATCGGGGATATATAAAAGAACTTATTAAGACTTTGTTTTTTATCGAGTGAATGTTCGACGAAAGCTCTGCAGACAGCAGCGGTCATCTCCGGTTTAAGAGTAACACTAATACCGCTTCTATCGTTGAAAGTATACATTTCCTTACCGACGATATCGGTTGTTTCACCGATTCCCCTGGCAAAAAGCGAGGTCTCCTCAAATACCGGAGTTCTTATTTCTTTGTAATTAAAATTAACTGCGGTTGAATTGATAATCGCTTCGAGATGTTTCCATCTTGGAATATCGGATGGTAAAATATCCTTCGTCCCGGTTATAGCTTTAATCATATATAGTTGATTCAGTTGATTTTACGGTCAGGTAATTTCAAGATAATTTTTTTCTTCTTCTTCAAAAATTTTACATATTTCTTCGACAGTTGCGGCCTTCGACAGGTTATCTCTAAATTCATCTTTATTCATCATCCGCGATATTCTGCTCAATAATTTAATATGAGGTCCTACAAGATTTTCTTTCCCGATCAAAAGAAAAATCAAATTAACAGGCTGCATATCCAGTGCATTAAAATCGACAGGGTGAGAGGTTCTTCCAAAAGCGGCGATTATCTCGGTTACACCGTCGGACTTTGCATGCGGAATTGCAAATCCCTTACCCACACCTGTAGACATAATCTTTTCACGCTCATGAACCGCTTCCCTTACACTATTTAAATCTGTCACTCGAGGATCACCATTAAAAAGATCAACTAATTCATTAATAATTTCATCCTTGGTTTTTCCTGTCAACTCAGGAATAATCAGGTTAGGACTTAACAAATTACACAACTTCATAAATTTCTCAAGTTACAGTGATATTGTTTGATTGATCCAAATTTAAGAAAGCTTTACAGCTTTATCAATTTAATTGAGTTTCAACGTGATATAAATTTAATCACAGCACAACACTGCCACTCTCGAACTAAAGAGATAATACTGAAAATTTTCACGGTAAAACTTCCAACAAAAATTATTAGATTTACCATGAAGAAATTTTTCACTAACTCAAAGAAGATATGGAAAAACTACTATTGTTAGGAGCGGAAGCAATTGCTCAAGGAGCTATTGATGGAGGAATGTCGGGTATATATGCATATCCCGGTACTCCATCAACAGAGATAACCGAATATGTTCAACATTCAAAAGTAGCAAAAGAACTGAAGATTCACAGCAAATGGTCGGCAAACGAAAAAACGGCTATGGAAGCAGCACTTGGAATGTCTTACGCAGGCAAACGTGCAATGGTTTGTATGAAACATGTCGGATTGAACGTAGCGGCAGATCCTTTCATGAACTCGGTATTGACTGGTGTGAACAGCGGATTGCTTATAACCGTTGCAGACGATCCCTCAATGCACTCATCTCAGAATGAACAGGACTCCAGATGTTACGGCAGATTTGCAATGATACCTATTCTTGAACCTGCAAACCAGCAGGAAGCTTACGACATGGCATACGAAGGATTCGCACTTTCGGAAAAACTGAAGATACCCATATTAATAAGAATAACAACAAGACTTTCCCACTCACGTTACGGTGTTGAGAAGAAAGAAACACTTCCGCAAAATCCCGGTTCCCTCCCCGACGATCCGATGAAGCAGTTTGTCCTTCTTCCCGTTAACGCCCGAAGGAAATATAAACTCCTCCTGGAAAGCCAAAATACTTTTCTTGCAGAGTCGGAATCATCAAAGTATAACCGATATTATGAAGGGAAGGATAAATCGCTCGGAATAATTACTTGCGGTATTGCGTACAATTATTTGATGGAAAATTATCCAGATAGAAAATGCTCTTACCCGGTAATAAAAATCGGGCAATATCCGCTTCCGAAAAAGATGATTGAAAAATTGAAAAAGGACTGCAAAAAGATTCTTGTAATTGAAGAAGGTTACCCGGTTGTGGAAGAGATGCTGAGAGGATTTTTCGACGGCGGTTACACAATACTCGGAAGAATGAACGGTTCTTTACCGAGAGACGGTGAGCTTAATCCGACTCTAGTTGCCAAAGCTTTGGGTATCGAAACACAAACCGGATTTCCTATACCGGAAATGCTGGCAAACAGACCACCGAGCCTTTGCACCGGATGCAGTCACCGTGATATTTACGAAGCACTTAATGAAGCGATGAAAGAGTACGGAGATAAAAGAGTCTTCTCGGATATCGGCTGTTATACATTGGGAGCTTTGCCTCCATTCAATTCAATTAATTCTTGCGTTGATATGGGAGCCTCTATAACAATGGCAAAAGGTGCAGCTGATGCAGGTTTAGTTCCATCTGTTGCGGTAATCGGCGATTCTACATTTGCACACTCTGGTATTACAGGTTTACTCGATGCGGTGAATGAAAAATCTCCGATCACCGTAATAATTTCGGACAATTCGACAACGGCAATGACAGGCGGACAGGACGCAGCCGGCGAAGGGAAACTTGAGGACATTTGTAAAGGTGTTGGTGTAGAACCGGAACATGTCAAAATTTTATTCCCGGTTCCGAAAAATCATGATGAAATGGTAAAAGTTCTGCAGGAGGAACTGGCATACAACGGTGTTTCCGTAATCATAGCACAGCGAGAGTGCATTCAGACACTTGGTAAAAAGAAAAAACAAAAGGAAGAATAAAACTTAATTCTCAAAAAATTCGAAAACGAAAAAATGAAAAAAGACATAATCTTAGCAGGCGTAGGCGGACAAGGAATACTTTCGGTTGCCGCCGTTATCGGTATGGCGGCGCTTGAAAAGAATCTTCACATCAAACAAGCCGAAGTTCACGGTATGAGCCAGCGCGGCGGTGCAGTTCAATCACATTTAAGAATTTCCACCAATGAAATTGCTTCCGATCTTATTCCCTTCGGTGAAGCGGACATGATTTTATCCGTCGAGCCTATGGAAGCGCTCCGCTATCTCCCCTACCTTTCAAAGAACGGCTGGGTAATTACAAACACAACTCCTTTCATCAACATTTCGAATTACCCCGATATTGAAAAGTTAATGAAACAATACGATTCGCTGCCGAACAAAATAAAAGTGAACGCGGATGAAATCGCCAGACAAATAGGTTCACCCCGTTCTTCGAATATAGTGATGGTTGGTGCCGCTTCAGCTTATCTCGATATTCCGTATGAAAGTCTTGAGAACGGAATAAGAAAAATCTTTGCCCGTAAAGGTGATAAAATAATCGAAAAAAATCTTGAGGCACTGAAAGCAGGAAAAGATGCCGCAATGAAATAATAGTTGAAATGATTTTTCTTGTAGGGACATGATATATCATGTCCCTACTCCCTATTGTATAAGTCGGAATTCAACCTTAATCCACTCCATAATTCCACTACGAAAATATTTCGTACCTTGCGAATTTTTTTCGTGACGATTAATATAAACCATGTAAAAAATCTCGAAAAATGAATGCAAAAGGTGGCACCACATTTGCACTTTTCCTTTTTAATCATTAACCTAATTTAGAAAGGAGGTAAAATGTGCAAATTAATTACTACCTTTTTTGCAGCAATATTTTTATTATCATCCCTCTCTTTTGCTCAATGGATTGAAAAAACAAACGGTCTTCCCACTTGGGGAGTAGCTTTAGCTATCGACGCCTGTGATGCAAATACGGCTATAATTTCCGTTCGGACCGATTCAGGCAGCCGACAGGTATTATTCAAATCAACAGATGCAGGTGACTCATGGACCGAACTCGTTTGGCCAACAAATGACTATTGGGAAGAAGCTGAGGATATATGCATGATAGATAATGATCATATGTGGTTCGGTACGGATAACGGAAGAATTTATTCAACAACCGACGGTGGAGCAACCTGGCAATTACAATTTTACGACCAGTCTAAGACTACATTTATCAATTACATCGAAATGTTCGATTTGAATAACGGTGTTGCTATGGGAGATGCTATCAACTTCGGGTCGTTGAACTCAATTCATTTTATTTCTACCAATGTTGGCTGGACTGTAGGGAGGGAACACTCCAACAATTCTTCAAGTACTTCAAATACAATTCTCAAAACAACCGATGGAGGTTCTAATTGGATTTCTCAAATAACACCTAATGACCGACAGTTGAATTCGGTTTACTTTTTTGACGAAAATATTGGATGGGCGGCAGGGCCAAGTGGATTAATTTTTAAAACCGTAGATGGCGGTAATACCTGGGTAACACAAACTACCCCTATGTATGGTTATTTTAATAGAAGTGATTATTATAAAGAAATTCATTTCATCAATGAAAGTACGGGGTGGGCTGTCGGGGACTTGCAAGGAACAATTATTAAAACTACTAACGGAGGGGATGAGTGGTTGGATATTACCAAGGATTTAAATTTTTACTTCACCACTGTTAACTTCATTGATCAGAACTCCGGTTGCGTGGCAGGCTATGACAAATCATACATAAACGGTGTTATATTAAAAACCGATGATGGTGGAAGTGAATGGAGAGAAGTTTTCTCTGAGCCGGATTATATTTTTAATTCAATCCAATTTACCGATTCAAATGATGGTTGGGCTGCTGGGTATAACCGTGAAGAAAATCTAGGTATCATAATTAAATCAGAAGATGGAGGAGAAAGCTGGACATCTAAGACTTTCAACGAATATTATCAGTTCAATTCAATATATTCAATAAAATACAATATTGGATTTGGCATTCCAATTCATAGAGTATGGGCAGTAGGAGATAATGGAATTATTCTTGTCTCGTCAGATGGCGGTGAAACTTGGACAGTGCAAGAAAGTGGAGTACCTAATTCACTGAAGTCGATTCATTTCAGTAATTTTTTCAACGGATGGATTTGCGGTGACAATGGATTGATTTTAAAAACTTCAGACAGTGGAGCCACATGGAATAAAGTCTACGGCGAAACTTATAAACCTGCATTATTTTTACAGACTACCGACGGCGGAACTAACTGGATTGAGACTAACACAAATTCCTTACTAAACTATTACTCAGGAGATATGTGGAGACGAATTGATTTTACCGATATGAATACCGGATTTTTCTGGTATGGCGGAAATCGTAAAGGATTCTATAGAACAACTGATGGTGGTATCTCTTGGACCCATTTTAACTTTAGTGATTACGTCACTGTACTAAAATTTTATAACGAGAATTTGGGGATTGCATATAATTTAGATGAACGTACTATTTCTAGAACCACGGACGGCGGTAATACCTGGACTAATACAGCAACAATTGCGAACGACTGGGGACAGGATATAGAATTCATCCCCGGTAATTCAGATTTGGTTTGGTTTGTAGGTGCCAATACCTACTTCAGCCAGGATGGAGGTACCACTTGGTCACTGGAATTAAACGTTAGAGGGAGAGATATTGTATTTGTTGATGAAATCCACGGATGGCTTCTTTGCGATAATAGAAATGTTTATTATACTTCAAACAACGGCGGTATCGTAACAGATATTGATATAAATAAAAATGAGATCATCCCTTCTGAGCTTCTACTCTTCCAAAATTACCCGAATCCCTTCAATCCGAGGACAATTATCAGCTATCAACTTGCAGAAGCCAGCAACATTACTTTGAAGGTTTATGATTTATTGGGAAATGAAGTAGCTACTTTAGTTGATGAAGAAAAATCTCCCGGAACATATGAAGTAGAATTTAATGCGGAGAACTTCTCGAGCGGGATTTATTTCTATACTCTTCAAGCAGGTAAGTTTAGGGAGACAAAAAAGTTTGTGCTGCTGAAATAATTTTTTGTAGGGACATGATATATCATGTCCCTACGTTAGGCGATAGAAGTTTATTATGTAGATTCTTTCACAGCTTCAGCAATAATCTTAATTCCCTTTTCCAATTGATCTTCGGGGGGGTATGAAAAAGCTAATCTGATGTTGTTGTTTTTAATACCAGCCGGATCGAAAGTTTTACCGACAACAAACAACACTCTTTTGGGAAGTGACTTTTTCAATACCTCGGTAGCATCCATATTTTCAGGCAATTGCAGCCAAATATAAAATCCGCCTCCCGGTTTTACCCATGTAACTCCCTCGGGCATATACTTTCTCAATGCTTCATCCGTCGTTTCCATTCTTCTGTGATAAATCTTGCGTACTCTTGCAACATACGGATAAAGCATTCCCTGCTTCAAATATTCATTCGCTATTACCTGAGTAAATGTGGAAGAACAAGCATCCATCGATTGCTTTGCAACTTCTGCTTTAACATAAATGTCGAGCGGACACAAAAGCCAGCCGAGACGCATACCCGGCCCTAATATTTTTGAGAATGTTCCGGTGTAACAGATCGGAATCTGTTCAGGTTGAAAATTTTTCATCGGTACTAGAAGTTCTTTATCCTTTTCATCAAAATAAAGTTCGCTGTAAGGATCATCTTCCAACAAAACAATATCCTTGTCTTTTAAATAATCAAGCAATTCCTTCTTGCGCTCTTTACTATAAATAATACCGGCCGGATTATGATAATATGGAGAGAGATAGATAAGTTTTGGTTTTTTCTTTGAAGATTTAAAAACCTTGTCAAGTTCATCGATCAGCATACCATCTGCATCCAGAGGAACTGCTTTAATATCCGCAAGCTGAGCTTTAAAAGCGGCAATTGCACCGATGAAACAGGGCATTTCCGTTATTACAATATCTCCCGGGTCAACAAAAACTTTCGAAATAATACTTATCGCCTGCATTGATCCCGCTGTTATCATAAGTTTATTAGTATCCACAGGCATACCTTTACTTCTCAAATACTCCTTCAAATTATTGAGCAGCGGCGGGAAACCGGGTGTTGGACCGTACTGAAATCCTACCTGCTTTTCCTTTTGAGGCAGATTGTTGTACAGCTTGTTCACTTCTTCGACTGGAAATAAATCATTATTAGGCATACCCCCCGCAAATGATATCATATTGGGATCGGTTGCCGAACTCATCAAATCACGTATCTCCGATGTACGCATTGATAATACACTTTGAGCAAAAGATACCATCAGCTTTCTCCTTGATTTTTAAGAACAGAAATTGTGAACGACATTAATGTCTCATTAGTAATAATGAAAAATATGTAATTATGCTTTAGATGACAACAAAATCCGGTATGTTTTAATATGCAATTAGAATCATTTCACAAGAACATTTTGGAAGAGACAGTCCAATTCATGTTTTATTTTGATGCGAAATATAGAAAAACCAACAAAAAATTATTTTTTGCATGGAGAAATTTGAAAAGATTTTACTAAGTTACATCTTTAAAAATTCTAAAAAAGATACGATCAATAATATTTAGGACAGTTACAATGAGTACTATTATCAACGATTCCGAAATCGATTTTGTAATTCGGATCGGCGGCGAAGGTGGTGAAGGTGTTATCAGTGCAGGTGAATTGTTTGCACAGGCGGCAGCGCGTACTGAGTATCACGTCTTTACATACATTACCTATCCTGCCGAAATACGCGGTGGATTTTCCATGATCCAAATCCGCATTAAGAACAGTACAGTTTATTCTATGGGTAGCCACATCGACTATCTGATTGTTTTCAATCAAACGGCTTATGACAGAACTATTAAAGAACTAAGACCGGGCGGTATGTTGATTTATGATCCCGATGAAGTGCAAATCGAAAAAAACCTTAATGCACAATTCTACCCTATTCCCCTTACAAAAATTGTAACCGCACTTACAGGTTCTAAGCTGGGAAAAAACGTTGTAGCGCTCGGCGCCCTCGGAAATTTATTCGACATCGATTTAAAAGTTCTGGAAAAATTGATTCATGACCGATACGGCACTAAAGGTCATGAAATGATCGAGAAGAATTTAAAATCATTGCGGGCAGGCTATCAAGCCGGAGTAGACAACAACTGGGAACGTAAGTTTCACCTAACTGCAAATCCCGCGGCTAAAACTCAGTATATGATGCTCTCGGGGAATGAGGCTGTTGCGTTAGGCGCTATTGCTGCCGGATGCCGTTTCGTTGCAGGATACCCGATAACACCGGCAACTCCGATCTTCGAAACACTCACGAGATTAATGCCCCTCGTAGGCGGTAAAGCATTACAACTGGAAGATGAAATCGCTTCAATATCGGCATGTATCGGAGCCTCGTTCGGCGGTTTGAAAGCAATTACACCTACATCCGGCCCCGGCCTTCAACTAATGGGTGAACAGTTGAACCTTGCTTCTATGATGGAAATTCCATTGGTCATTGTAGACGTACAAAGAGGAGGACCAAGCACAGGTCTGCCTACCAAAACCGAGCAGTCGGATCTTAAATTTGCCATATATGGAACGGCCGGTGAAGCTCCACGCGTTATTCTCGCACCGATCGGAGTTGAAGATTCTTTTTACCAAACGATAAGAGCATTCAACATTGCCGAGAGATTTCAGATGCCGGTAGTCCTCTTGACCGATCAATCCATTGGCTATAGAAAAGCGACGGTTAAAATTCCCGATTTAACTAAAATAGTTGAAGTTGCTAACGATGTAAAATGCGAAGAGATATTAATTCCTTCACCGGAGAGGGTGGAAATCGCTTCAAGGATTACGGCTATGGGAGCCGACTTGGAATCTTATAAACGTTTCCTCGACACCGAATCGGGTATTTCACCTGTTACA
>CAZKNM010000027.1:0-3167 GCA_964554135.1 uncultured Melioribacteraceae bacterium | reverse complement strand
CCGGCACACCGAACGGACAATATCTTGCCTCGGGACTGGAACATGACGAAAAAGGGAAAGCAGATTATACTCCGCAAATCCACAGGTTGATGAACAAAAAACGTTTTAAGAAGTTGGCAAAATTAGCCGATGTATTCGAAAGCAATCCGCCCGAATACGAAGGTTCGGATAAAGCAAAGATCGGTGTTATCGGCTGGGGTTCAACATACGGCGCAATAAAAGAAGCCAGACTGCTCGCAGAAAAACGCGGAATATTTTTCCGGCATTTACACCCCAAAGTAGTTTCTCCTTTACCGGGAAATCAGATACGTCATTTCCTTGCCGGACTTAAAGAAGTTGTAATTATCGAAGAAAATTATACGGGTCAGTTTGCACATTTTATAAAAGGAAAATTCGGCGTAAAACCGATCGAAATTCATAAATACGAAGGAGTGCCAATCACTCTGGAAGAAGTTTATACAGGAATTGAAAAAGTAGCGAGGATAGTAGATGAAGAGAACATTGCAAGATTATAAAAGTATTATCGAACCCATCTGGTGCCCCGGATGCGGTGACTACGGAGTACTGCAGAGTTTACAAAAAGCTTTGCTTACACTAGATATACCTCCGGAAGAAATAATTGCCGTTTCAGGTATCGGCTGTTCCGGACGTCTTTCACATTTTATAAATGCTTACTCCTTACACGGAACACACGGTCGTGCGGTCCCAACGGCACTTGGTGCAAAAGCGGCCCGACCCGATCTCACCGTTCTTGCCATGGGCGGCGACGGCGACGGTTTGGGTATCGGCGGCGGACATATCTCTCATGCTGCCAGAAAAAATGTCGATATGACTTATCTATTAATAGATAACAGGGTTTACGGCTTAACCAAAGGTCAGACTTCTCCAACATCACCGGTAGGTCAAAAGACAAAGACCGCACCTTTCGGATCTTACGAAGATGTGATGGATGCAATCCCGATCTTTCTCGCTTATGATGTTACATTCATTGCACGTGCAAATGCGGCAAATACAAAAGAGCTAACGGATATTATCATTGAAGCGATAAAACATAAAGGTATGTCTATTGTTTATATTTTAACTTCATGCCGAACATTCCCGATTCTCGATTTCAAAGCAGTGAAAGAAATGTTTCAACCTTTGCCGGCAGATCACCCGAGAGATAATAAACTAAAAGCGATGGAACTGGCTTATTCACAAAAACCTCTCTATACAGGAATCTTCTACCAGGTTCAAAAACCGTCTCTTGAAGAGAGACTGCAAAGCGTAATGAAACAAGCATGCGATAGAGAAAACAAAGGGAAAGTCTGCTCTGTTGAACAGATTCTCCACAGCTTTGCTTGATAGATTTTAAATTTATAATTATTAAACCCGGCTATTTTCTTGCAGCTGGGTTTTTTATTGTCTCGATTTACCCGATTGCAATTCATTCCCAATAATTTTAGATTGCAAAAAAAGACCGAGGTCATAATGAGGTTCATGAATATTATCTTTTTAAGTTTTTTGTTTTTCACTGCGGTTAGCTTTGCTCAGATTGCGGAGTATAATGTTGAAAGACAAAATCCCGACATTTACCGTTTAGAGCAGGAAATTTCAAAACTCGAGAATGTCAGCTCAACATTGGAATCGATGCATAACCAAATTACACCGCTTAGCCGCAGTGTGTTCGATCTAAACACAACGGCAAAAACGAATCTTCAGAACAACATCTACAAAATGTATTTCAAAGGGAGTCTGGAAGTTTACAACAAAGTAGCCGCTCCTCTTTCATCTCTTTTGGACGTTCTCAATGACGTTTTCCTGAATTTGGCGGTTGAACCTCACCTTTGGAAAATACAACAGAGGGAAGCATTAATAGATGATCTCAACAGCTCTTCATACTATAGAAATACAAAACTAAGGCTTATGTACAATTCACTCGGCACAATAATGGCATACGGACTTGAGAGATTCGACGACGACCTAACACCTATACCTTATACCACTTCCTGGTGGGGCAATCCCGATAATCAACCGGATGACGAGATCGAAAAAGTAACCCGCAAACTTAACGTACTTGTTAAACTCTCGGATATGGTTTATAAGAAAACGGAAGAGGAGTTGTCGAAAATGCGTGATGAAAGACGCCGCGTAATCGAAACGATTAATACTCTAAAGACCGAACTAACCGCAGCCAAAGCAAAAGATGCGGAAGATAAACGAATAGCTAAAGAAACCGAAGATTGGATCTATAGAATGAGAAATAAAGCTGGAATATCTTCAGATCATGAAAGACCTGAAGCTTACCAGTCATATGAATACGATCCTCCAGAAGTAAAACAAAAAATAGCTGAGGTACGCGCAAAAGATAAACAACTGAAAGAAGAAGATGCAGCCCGCCAGGCTGAAATTGAAAGATTGAAGCAGCTCCAAAAGCAGAAAGAAGCGGATGCACGAGTTTACATCGATGCGGACTGCTCACGCCACGTACTGGTAAACGAAAGAGCCTCTTTCATCGTGCGTACATACCCGGAAGATATCAAGGGTACATTTGTGCTGACGGTGGATGACAAAGAAATCGCACGTTCAACGAAGGAAACAAATTCTATTGAATTCGGATATATCTTCAAAAACATCGATAAATATGACGTGCAGGCGAAACTTTTTATACGCGGACAGTACAATGACACTTACACCGATCAATTCTATGCAGAGGAAAATCCGGCTATACCTACAATGCCTTCATTCACACCACCGGCTGCAAAAGATGATGAGCCTTACGATCCGAGCAAGGAAGGTAAAAAAGAACTCCGCGTTAATCTCGGTTACTGTCAATATTCTGTTTTATATCAAAAAGGGAAAGTTTATTTGACAGGCTTCTACTACACGCCGTCGGGACAAAAAATCGATTACACGAGCGAACCTATAGCGCCGCACACCGCTCCTATTGCAGAGACCGGATTGATGCTAACAAAAAGCGGAACGGGTTACCATTTTTATCAGACCATCGGCGATACAAAGCAAGGCTCTCCATTCATCATCACACAGATGAGAGGACCGGAAGTGAAAATAATAAATAGATTCAAAGCCGTGAGTACGCAGGTTAAACCGGCAGCCGATCTATCGACAATAATAATCGAATATAAAGAAACTCAGAACGGACCGTTAAAACAAATCGTGCTGGATTA
>CAZKNM010000026.1:19075-29778 GCA_964554135.1 uncultured Melioribacteraceae bacterium | reverse complement strand
GTATAAGCGTAGATGTAAAGATAACCGCCATAGCTTCTTCCAGGCACTTTAATATCCGCACCAGAGGCGGCTAATATTACATTGGCGGAGAGCGTCCCAGTAAGAGGAATTTTTTCACAAGCTAAAAACACTATTAATAAAAAGAATGACAATTTTTTAACGTGTAAATTCATCAGCGTTTTCATTTTTTATAATTTGGAATTATTATCGGTTAAAGAATGACTAAAAGTAACTCTAAATGCAGTTTCCGGAAGAAACAAAAAAAGGAAAAACTTTTTAGAGAATTTGCTATTCATGCTAATATATCCTGACTTCTTTTTAACAATGGAATTCAAAAATAACAACAGTAGCAAATTCTCTATGCGTTTTCCCTTATATCGTTGGCCAAAATTTAGTTAAGTTGGTTCCACTTTGTCAAGTCATTTTAAATTCAAATGACATTATTCCCTAAAATGAAATTACGAACGGTGTAGGTGAAAATGACAGAATCAAAATAACCATGCTGATATAACCGAATAGCATTCTTTTGGGATCAAGCTTTTCAAAGTGCACAACTGGCGGATGTTTAATCTTAATGAGGAAGTACAGAATAAATGCCCAGAACAACCACCCGCTCCAACCGAATGTGATGTTAAATTCGAATATCGAACTGATCAATCCCAGCACACCAATGAAAAGTAAAATCAGCATTGAAACACTAGCAACGGTTTCATGTTTTTTCTGCCCAAACATACTATAAACGACGTGACCTCCGTCGAGCTGTCCGACGGGAATCATATTCATCGCGGTAACAAACAATCCGAACCAACCGACACATAGATAAGGATAATGATAAATCTCAGACATCGGCGGGATAAATTGATCTGAGGATGTAACTACATTCCGTAAAAACGCGAATACAAGTGTGTCGCCGAATTCAAGCCCGAGACCATTGACACCGTACTCCGGCGAAAAATAATCTGGATGAATCGATAAAATATATTCTATGCCGGGCAGATGGGTAAATCCATAAATTAGTACTATCAAACATGCAACAAAACCGGTGATAGGACCTGCAACGCCGATATCGAACATTGCTTTATTATTTGGAATTATAGATCTGGTTTTTATGACTGCTCCCATTGTTCCGAAATGAAAAAAGCCGGGTATCGGAGGAAACGGAATGAAATATGGAAGCGTAGTATCGACTTTATGGAATCGCGCGGCAAAATAATGCCCAAACTCATGACACCCTAGAATGAATAAAATTGAGAGTGCATATGGTAGCCCTTCTTTGAGAATACTAATTTCATATGGACCAAGCGTACCAGTAGTCCATTCTATTCCAGCAATAATAGTTGTAAATAGAGTAATAATAAAAAGCAATAAATGAATCCAAAGAGAGGTTTTCTTTTTCTTTGGCGAGTTATATGCTGTTGTAGTAGATTCGTAATAATTTTCAGACATACTATAGATCTATGTTAATACCAATTGAAGAATAATTCTTATTTATGTCAAAATATTCACCGTGAATACTTTTCCCGGAATAATAATGTAGATAAATACTAATTCCTTTTCCGTTCAACTTACCGAATTTTACTCCGGCACTCATGGAATGATTCAAATAATATTTATCAAGATTGATCATTCTCAAGTCATATGCAATAAAGGGAATTATATTTTCCGGTAAAACATTCTTGATAAAGTAATCAAAACCTATTTGATAATTGTCTTTCCCAAGGTTTACAGGATCCACGTGAAAAATGTAAGTGACTCCGGCATACACACGCAGCTCATTTATTTTATAGAAAGGCATAAACTCAATAAACTCCCGGCTGTATACTTTAGGATCACGATTATCACGCCATTGGTTGCTTGCATCATCAAAGTGACCATCTGCAAAATGAGCGCTGATGTGGCTTAATCTAATTCTAGCACCATAAGAACCGTAATCATCTGAATGGACATAACAAAAATTCAATCCGAATAAATAATCAACCGCATCAACCGGGAAGTGGAAATTCTTTTCCCTCCTGAGCAAAGTATAAGTGAATAAATCGGCACCGAAGGAATATTGATCTTGATCGGATATAATTCGTAAACCGTCCACCGAGTTTCCAATATCGAGACGTAATTCATTATCTCCCAGGTCAAATAGAAAACCCAGTTTCGGTTCCAAAGTGTTGGCAATAAAAGGTTGTACTGAAAGATTACCGGGGAATAGCTCTGTCACTGATTGAGCTCGAACAATAACCGCAAAAGCCAAACAAACAATAACGAGATAAATTCTTCTCATTCAGATTCCACCTATATCAGATAATTTTATAAGCAGGGGATTTCATAACTATTAAACGTATTCTCTCCCTTTCCACTCTACTTTTTTATTTGGTAAAACAATAAAAGGCAAAAGTATGACATACAATATGTAATAAACCTCAAAAGCAAGAAAATGCTTAATTCTTAGTTCCAAATTTAAAGTCCGATATACTGGATAAAGGAAGAAATAATCGGTAATTATTTTAAACGCCGACAAATATAAAGATACCACACTGAAAATAAAAGGAGTTAATAATATTGCAATATGAGTTACAAATCCGATTGCCATTATGCCGAATCCAACAACATCACTTTCCAATCCGCCCACGCCCCACCTTTTCTTCTGCTTCAATAACGATTTGACGTTAGGACACGGTTTCGAAGTAACAAGTGCATTCACGTCCAAAGGATATATGATTTTATATTTTTTCAAATTATGGATTGCCATCAGCACTTGAAAATCTTCGGTAACCGAGAAAGGGATTTTTTCATAACCCCCGGCTTCATCGTATGCACTTTTACGATAAGACATATTGTTCCCGATGCAGCTAAGCGGTTTGCCAAGATTAATCGTACCAGCTGCAACGGTTAAGAGATATATAAAATCCAAAGCCTGCATTCCTTCAAAAGTGGTACGTTCAAGTTGAGTTGTGTATCCACCCACAAATGCAACATCCTTAGTGTAATATGATGCAATTGTTTTCGCCCATGCAGATGCAACAACACAATCGGCATCCGTAGTAAGAATAATTTCACCTTTGGCAACTTTGATTGCGTTGGCAAGAGCGTTTGCTTTCCCTTTTAAGTTACCAAAAGATTCTGAGGGAATAATTGTCTTGAACTTAGCTTTATCGGAGATATAGTCTGAAATAATCTGACCGGTATTATCAGTAGAATGATCATCAACAATGATTATTTCAATTTTTTCTGCCGGGTATTCCAAATCATTTAAGGATTTCATGCAATCCAAGATGTTGTCTTCCTCATTCCTGGCAGCTACGATTATACTTACACTCAGCAGCTCCTCTTCGGAAATTTTAGGGAATTTCTTTACAGCCCCGAGTGTAACAAAGAATAGAAGAAGGAAATAGCAGGAAACGAAAACAAGAAATACTATCTCAAACATTATTTCCTCCTCCTTTAGAAAAAAGTAAATTCATTAATCTAAATTTATAATTATTTTGCTATGAATGATAATATGATAGAAGATATCCGAAACAATTAACAAAAAAATAATATTCATGAGAAACACTTCACCGTTAAAAAGATTTGGCCAAAATTACTTGATTGACAAGAATATCATTAGAAAGATTGTGAACGAATTTGCTCCCCAACCAAACGATAACGTCATCGAGATTGGTCCCGGTCACGGTTCAATAACCGAAGAATTACTGACCAGGATCGATAAAATGACTGCGATTGAAATTGACAAAAGAGTTACTGAAAATTTACAAAAGAAATTTCCAAATTTGAATCTAATAACCGACGATTTCTTAAAAATCGATTTAGCCGAATTGATGGGAAGAAACTTACAAAAGCTAAGAATTATCGGGAATATCCCGTTCAACATTACTTCTCCCTTAGTTTTTAAATTGCTGGAGAGTCACGGTCTGGTAAAGGACTGCGTGTTAATGGTGCAGTATGAAGTAGCTAAAAGATTCTCTGCGAAGAAAGGTACAAAAGACTATGGAATATTAAGCGTTCTTCTTAATTATTTTGCCGAAGTAAAGTTTTGTTTCAAAGTTTCCCCAAATGTATTTCGTCCCAAACCAAATGTTTATTCGGCAGTAATACATTTATCCTTCAATGAAAAACTTGACAAATCAATCAACGATATGCTGTTCATAAATGTAGTAAAGGCCTCCTTTGGTAACAGAAGAAAAACTTTAAAAAATTCATTAAGTAATAGTATATTTAGCAGTTGCAATTTTGAAAACTCCGGTATTGATTTAAAGAAACGCGCCGAAGATCTAGATATTTCGGAATTTCTAAAATTGACCACCCATCTGTCTGGCAGGAGTTATGTTAAACAATAAAGTAAAAATTTCGGTTAAAGATATTATTCAAGTAGACAGCGAACTACTGGATAATATTACAACTTTAATTGATCAACAAGCTTCCAAAAGTCTATTAAATATTTTAGCAGACCTCCATCCTGCCGATATCGCTGAAATTATCAATCACTTAGAATTTGAAGAAGGAATTTACCTATTTAAACTTCTTAGCACTGAAGAAGCAAGCGAAGTAATAACCGAGCTCGATGAAAATATTCGCGAAATAATCCTGAATGAGATTGATAAAGAAAAGATTGTCGACATAATTGATGAACTAGACACGGATGATGCAACTGACATTGTAAGCGATCTACCTGAAAATATTGCCGAACATGTTCTTGATAATATAGACCGCGAAGACTCAGAAGAAGTAAAGGAACTTTTAAAATACCCTGAGGACTCTGCCGGCGGTATCATGACGAGCGATTTCGCCTATGTCCTGGAAGATGCCACGGTAAAAGATGCAATTGATGAAGTGAGAAAGAATGCCGATGAATTTGAACATATATATTACATATATGTTTTAAAATCCAACGATGAGTTGGTTGGAATTGTTTCACTCAAGAAATTACTGATTAATTCACTTGATACCAAGATCACTTCCATAATGGAAGAAGACCTGATTTACGTTAAACCGGAAGACGACCAGGAGGAAGTGGCTAATATAATTGAGAAATACGATTTGGTTTCTGTTCCTGTTGTTGACGACCACAAAAGAATGTTAGGCAGAATCACTGTAGATGATGTTGTAGATGTTATCCACGAAGAGGCTACTGAAGATATTCAGAAGATCGCCGGTCTATCGGAAGAAGAAGAAATCAGCGACAGTGCTTTTCATATTTCAAGAATCCGATTACCTTGGTTATTGGTTTCACTTATCGGTGAAATGGTAAGCGCCACAGTTCTCTCTTCATTTCAAGCTTCTATTGAAAAAATTGTTGCGGCTGCATTATTCATCCCGATTGTAATGGCAATGGGCGGTAGTTCGGGTCAACAAGCGGCTATTGTTATGGTAAGAGGTCTCATTAAAAAAGATATATGGCTTAGCGAGGGATTTGGTAAAATTCTAAAAGAGTTCAGAGTCGCTATGCTGAACGGTTTCATCTGCGCCTCAGTATTATTTGTAACAACTCACTTCCTCTTCAAGGTAGATTGGAGTTTCTCGCTTGTCCTTTCGTCTTCGCTTATTATTATAATGACCTTTGCTACAATTATCGGCGCGACAATTCCGGTTATCTTCAAACGGTTTGGCGTCGATCCCGCAATAGCAACCGGACCGATTGTTGCAACAACAAATGACATTTTCGGGCTTCTAATATATTTATCACTTGTAACCCTATTTTTTGTTACCTGATGAAGAAACTCAAACAGATAATATTAAATCTGTCTCCCACTGATCTTATAGTTGTAGTATTCTATTCATTTCTTATTGTCCTCAATATTATTTTTCACAATCGCATAAGTGCCTCGTTTACTTTAATCCTATATAATTTTTTATTTATTACTCTCGTTGTCACACTAGCACAGCTTGACAAAATTAAATCAACTACATTCATTCAACAAATGCGCTGGTGGTACGTTGCACCGCTAATCTTCCTTACATTCAAAGAAATGTATTTTCTGGTTCGCCCCATTCATCATGTTGATTATGACGACATATTAATTGCTATAGACAGATTCACCTTCGGCTGCGATCCTACAATCGAACTTTATAAAATTGCCAATCCCTTTCTGACTGAAATTTTACAAGTTGCTTACGGTACTTTTTTTATTCTCCCGATCATCCTAGGTGTCGATTTAATGCTGAAGAAAAGGTTTACTGACCTCAATTTCTCTTTATTTGTTGTCGTACTGGGATTCTTCCTATCGTATATCGGATATCTTCTGGTACCGGCTGTTGGCCCCAGGTTCACGCTGCATGACTTTCATTTAACGGACGCAGAACTTCCAGGGTTAGTCTTAACGGACATTGTTAGATTCATAGTTAACTCCGGCGAATCGATATTCGAAGGAATGCAAAATCCTATTGAACTTGTTCAAAGAGATGTTTTCCCTTCGGGCCACGCACAAATGACTATGCTGATTATGTATTTATCGGTTAAGCTAAAAACCAAAACGCGGTATTTCCTTATACCGGATGGAATTTTACTAATCATCGGCACCGTATATCTCAGATATCATTATGTAATAGATTTATTCGGCGCAGTTGTTTTTTTGATGATTACGCTCTGGCTTGGCCGCCGTTTATACAACCGGTGGATGGGCATAACAGGTGGAGAGAAATTTGAATATCCCTAATACCGGATTTTACCGGCATCTACCTTTTGGATTGTTTCGACTATTACCGAAAAATATCTATCGAGCGAGCAGTTTGCATCTTCACGTAGATAACAATTGCCATTTTTATCCTGAGTACGGCATTCTTTGCAAACTTTTTCTTTCAGCAGCGGGTAATATTCCTCAACTTTATCTGTCTGTTTACTATGAACAACTTCCAAAATTTGAGGAAGAAAATATTGAACCGCACAAAGTTCTTTTTCGTTTAAGGTACAATTGCCTTCATCACTCGAATCCACACAAATTGTACAGATTCGGTCTTGAATGGCTTTTATATATTTTTCCACTTGAAATCTCCTGTTAGCATGAAAAAAATTAACGATAAGTTTTACTATTTTCAAGTTTCGATATTGTATTAAACGTTAGATCTAAAGTGTATTCATTTAATTGTTTGTTAATTATTCACGGATAAATGGACAAGAAGAAAAAAGTAAAAAGAATATTTGATGCCATCTCACCTAAGTATGATTTTCTTAACCACATGCTTAGTTTCGGATTCGACTTTTACTGGCGTAAAAAAGCATTGAAACTGACCGGCGTCGGTCCCGACACAAAATTACTCGACATTGCCTGCGGTACCGGCGATTTTGCAATTGCTGCTAGAAAAATGGGAGTAAGAAAAATTATCGGAGCCGATTTTTCTCTTAACATGTTAAAACTCTTTAACAAGAAAACTCAATGGAGCCGTGGCAACACAGTTCAGACAGTTGCGGAACAACTTCCATTTAAAGAAAGAAGTTTTACAAATATCACCGTTGCTTTCGGCGTAAGGAATTTTTATGATATCCCAAATGCATTTAATGTCTTCTTCAGAATCTTACAAGATAAAGGGAAAGTTACTATACTCGAATTCCGGCTGCCAAAAAATATCGTGATGAAAAAAATATACCTCTTTTATTTCCACAACATTTTGCCCTTCATCGGAAGAATCATTTCTAAAGATAAAGAAGCGTATACCTACCTTCCAGATTCGGTAAATGAGTTTGATGAACAAGTAGATTTGAAAAAATTATTACTAAGTGCCGGTTTTAGTAATGTAAAAGTATTTTCATTGACCTTTGGAATTGTGCAGATAGTAATAGCACAGAAATGAATTCATAAGTTTTCTTTCATTCCAATTTTTAATAGAACACTTTTCAAAGAAGAAAATGCTCTGGCCCGGTGACTGATTTTGTTTTTCTCTTCCAATGTCATCTCGGCTAATGTTTTGCCGAAGCCGTCGGGTAGGAAGATCGGATCATAACCGAAACCGTTTGCACCTCTGAACTCATGGATAATTTTTCCCGGAAGCTCACCTACGGCAGTTGTATTATTTTTACCGTCATAATAAACAGCACAGCTGATAAATTTGGCTGTGTGTGGTTCGGGGAATGATTTGAGCTCACCAATGAGTTTAACATTGTTATCGTGGTATGTGCAGTTTTCACCTGCATAACGCGCGGATAACACTCCCGGTGCACCTTTGAGTTGATCGACACTTAGTCCGCTGTCATCGGCTATGGAAGGTATTTTATACAAGTCATAAATCGTCTTAGCTTTGAGAAGAGCATTTCCTTCAAATGTATCTTCGGTTTCTTCGATTTCGGGAACAGCCCCAAGTTCGTATGGTGATAGAATTTTAAATTTTGTATCCGAAAAAATATTTCGTACTTCCATTAATTTACCCTTGTTAGCAGTAGCAAAGATTATCTTAATCATTATCAAATTCCATTATATCCGTTGCAACAACTTTTTTAGTTCGGTTTTACCATCATCATAAATCTTCTGCTCGTCATATAAGATAGAACTACCTCCACTAACTACCCATTCTCCTTCTATCATCACTTCTTTAACGTTTTCCCGGCTGTTTGAATAGACTATTGCGGAATAGACATTTTCTTTTTCATCAAGCAATGGTTGGTTAGCTCTCTCCAAATCGAGTAAAACAAGATCGGCTTTTTTACCAACTTCAATGCTTCCGATTTCATTTTGCAAATGCAAAGCTTTAGCCCCATCGATTGTAGCTAATTTGAAGACAGTTTTTGCATCCATAGCTGTCGAACCATGAATCGGCTTCTGAATTAAAGCTGCATGGCGCATCTCTGTAAAGATGCTCATGTTGTTATTGCACGGAGCCCCGTCTGCACCGAGAGAAACGGAAATTCCATCTTTTAAATAATTAGGAATATTCGCAATCCCGGAACCAAGCTTCAAATTAGCAGATGGACAGTGAGCAACTCTCGTATCCGTCGATTTCAAAATATTCCGCTCTTCATCATTAAGATGAATGCAGTGCGCAAGAATCGTACTCTTCCCCAGCACACCTATTGAGTTAAAGTACTCAACGTTCTCTTTGCTATATTTTTTTCTTACTGCTTCTATCTCTCCTTTATTCTCCGATGAATGAGTTTCGTAAACCGAACCGGAGAATTCCTTCATCATTTCATACGATTCCCTCATCAGTCTTTCCGAACATGAAAGAACAAACCGTGGAGCGAAAGCATACTTAATCTTTCCATTAATAGCATTATGAAAGGACGAAGCTAATTCATAAGCAGTTTTAAGACTTTCCTCTTTTGGTTCTTTAAAATTGGGATACAAATCATTCTCATCTATCAAACATTTACCGGCGAAGGCCCTTGACTTTGAATTTATCAACTCATCAAAAATCACTTTCTGATGATGGATGGTTCCCATATCGACAAACGTTGTTGTACCGCAGAGGTGCAATTCATGGATACCAAGCCTGGCAGATGCCCGTAATGAATTTTTATCGTGAGCATTTTCGTACGGAAAAATTCTTTGTTGCAGCCAATCGAGTAATTCAAGATCATCTGCCAATCCTCTAAAGAGTGTTTGGCAAAGATGAACATGAGTTTGCACAAAGCCTGGGATCAGTGTAAATGAAGGGAAACGAAAAATTTGGTCACCATAATCGGTCAGATGAAAATCGCCGACCCGAGAAATTTTGGAAATCATACCATCAATAATTTCTACTGCAGAATTAGTGAGAATTTCATCCTTCGGATTTGCAGTAATTATATTTTTGGGGATTATAAGTTGTTTATTCATGGTTATTGCCCCACCGCCGAAGCTGTGGTTCACCTCAATTATTTTCTTTTGAGTTCTTTTTTAAGATACTGTCCGGTTAAACTCTTTTTGTTTTTCGCAATTTCTTCCGGAGTTCCTTCAGCAATAACTTCACCCCCGTGTTCGCCGCCACCCGGACCCAGATCCACAACGTAATCGGCAACTTTGATAACATCTAGATTATGTTCAACCATAATAACCGTGTTTCCTTTATCGACAAGTTTATTCAGCACATCAAGAAAAACTCTAACGTCTTCAAAATGAAGTCCGGTTGTTGGCTCGTCAAAAACATATAGTGTATTTCCTGTACCGACCTTACTCAATTCAGTTGCAAGCTTAACACGCTGAGCTTCACCCCCCGATAAAGTTGTTGCCTGCTGACCCAATTTAATATAACCCAGACCCACATCAAACAATGATTTTATCTTGCGTTTAATTCTCGGAAAGTCATCAAAATATTCAAGTGCTTCTTCAACGGTCATATCGAGAACATCCGAAATCGATTTTGTTCTGTATAAAATCTCCATTGTCTCTAGGTTGTATCTTTTTCCATTGCACACTTCACATGTTACGTAAACATCAGGGAGAAAATTCATTTCTATTTTTTTCAATCCGTCTCCTTGGCATTCTTCGCATCTACCGCCTTTCACATTAAAACTGAATCTGCCGGGTTTATATCCTCTAACTTTTGATTCCGGAAGCTGTGTAAATAAATCTCGTATAAATGTAAACAAACCAGTGTATGTTGCCGGATTCGACCTCGGTGTTCTACCTATCGGTGACTGATCTATTTCGATTACTTTATCTACATTCTCAAGTCCATTAACCTCTTTGTACGGGAGAGGAGCGACCTTTGAATTATAAAACTTCCTCATCAATATTTTCACAAGTGTTTCGTTAATCAAAGACGACTTACCCGATCCGCTTACACCCGTTATCGCAGCAAAC
>CAZKNM010000026.1:0-19065 GCA_964554135.1 uncultured Melioribacteraceae bacterium | reverse complement strand
AGTGGAATTTTTAAATCGACTTTTTTAAGATTATTACCCGATGCACCTTTCAATTCAATATATTTTTCATTCCCCTTTCTTCTTTTTGCGGGAACTTCAATCCTCTTTTTGTTCTGTAAATATTTCAAAGTGAGAGAATCAAATCCGTTATCGGAATTAATCACTTGTTTTGTTATTCCCGATAAACATACTTTCCCGCCATGTTCACCCGCCTTAGGACCAAGATCGATCATGTAATCTGCGGTTTCGATCGTCTCTCTGTCGTGTTCGACAACGATTATCGTGTTACCGAGATCGCGCAGATTTTTTAATGAATTTAACAATTTAATGTTGTCACTCTGATGAAGACCGATGCTCGGCTCATCCAAAACTTACAAAACACCAGTTAACTGCGAACCAATTTGTGTCGCAAGTCTTAACCGCTGCGATTCACCGCTGGAGAGTGTTCGTGCAGATCGATCCAATGTCAGGTAATCCAATCCGACATTTAATAAGAAATCCAATCTTGAAGTTATTTCCTTCAATATTTGAGAAGCTATTAATAAATCGCGGTCATTCAGTTTTACACCACTGAAAAATTCTTTCGCCCTTTCTATAGAAAGAGAAGTTACCTCACTGATATTTTCATCGCAGAATTTTACCGAGAGGGATTCTTTCTTAAGCCTGCCGCCATTACAGACGGAACAGGTCATTGTGTTCATGAACGATTCTGCCCATTCCCGTATTTTGTTTGAAGATGTATTATTGTAATAATGCCGGATATAATTAACCACTCCCGAAAACTTGTGCAAATACGTAACTGTTCTTCCGCCGCCGAACTTATAGGTGAAAGGAATTTTTTCCGAACTCCCGTTCAGCAAGACGCTGATCTGCTCTTCGGTGAGGTTCTTCAGTTTTGTATCATAAGTAAAATTAAATTTCTTTGTTATTGCTTCAAGTTGATTGAAAAACCAAATATTTCTGGGCTTTCCTAATGCTGCAATTCCTTCTTCATTAATGGATTTATTCCAATCCGGGATTATTAGATTGACATCCAACTCTTTTTTCTCACCGAGACCTTCACAATCCGGGCAAGAACCATAAGGGGAATTAAATGAAAATGAATTAGGTGCAAGTTCTTGAAAACTTATTCCGCAATGAATGCAAGCCAAATTTCTGCTGTATATATGATCGTCTTTTCCATCATTGATAATTACATTTCCATTTCCATAGTTAAGCGCTACTTCTATTGACTCACTCAAACGATACCTGGATTTATCCGATATTTTAATTCTGTCTATTACAATCTCAATGTTATGAATTTTATAACGATCAACCTTGAATCCTTCCTTTAATTCTTGAATTTCTTCGTCCACTCTTACTCTAATAAAACCGTCATTTAAAAAGTCTTCAAACAATTCTTTATAATGTCCTTTCCTGCCTCTAACAACAGGTGCGAGTATTATAATTTTTTTATCAATAAAATTTGTCATTATGCTGTCGATTATCTGGTCAGCTGACTGTCTCTCAACAGGTCTTCCACAGTTATAACAGTGAGGTTTTCCTACACGAGCGTAAAGTAATCTCAAATAGTCATAAATTTCGGTTATGGTTCCGACGGTTGAACGAGGATTTCCGGTAGTGGATTTCTGCTCAATTGAGATAGCAGGACTTAAACCTTCGATAAGATCTACTTCCGGTTTTTGAAGGACATTTAAGAATTGGCGGGCATAAACTGAAAGGGATTCAATATACCTTCTCTGACCTTCCGCATAAATTGTATCAAATGCTAAAGACGATTTGCCCGAACCGGAAAGACCAGTAATCACAACAAGGGAATCACGGGGAATTTCGAGATCTATGTTTTTAAGGTTGTGTTCCCGCGCCCCTTTTATTTTGATTCTATTCTCAAAGTCCATTTATATAGATTGATCAACTCCAAAATGTTATATTAGCTATTGATAAAAAGAAAATCAATTTTATTTAGGAAAAAAGTTTTACTCCATATGCCAAGTATCGAAAGAATTAAAACAGTTAAGTCATATAAGGAGTTCAAACATAAGGAGAAAGGCTCGGTTTTCATCGGCCAGGTTCATCTAATTAATAACGAAGAAATGACTATTTCAATTTTAGAATCGGCAAGAAAAAAGTATTTTGATGCCACCCACCATTGTTATGCCTACAACCTTTTCTACGAAACCGGTAAATTTTCAGATGACGGTGAACCATCCGGAACTGCAGGAATAAGGATTGGAAATGCTATTAAGCATTTCGACTTAACAAATATCATTGTTTTAGTTATCCGTTATTTTGGAGGAACGAAACTAGGAGTTGGTCCATTAGGCAAAGCATACTATCATACAGCTTATGAAACATTGAAAGCAACAGAAATTTCAGAAAAAATCAGACATGTCAAAATCAAGATTATTTTCGACTATGATATGACAAGCATAATCCATCATAACCTTTCATTGTTTGATGCACAGGACATTCAAAATTCATTCGATGTCAAACCTTCAATTGAGTGCTGTATAAAAGCAGAATTGTTTGACAAGTTCACATCTAAAATTACAGACTCAACCAAAGGAAATCTGGAAGTGTTAGTAGTAGATCACAAGGTCTACATTGAGAAATAAAATACTCAATCGTCTTCCAATTCTTGACAAAAAGTTCCTATTTACTTAATTTTAATTCAGACAAGAGCCTCTCTTAATATTATCAACCAAAAAATCTATGAGGGCAAAACATGATTTACACAAAAACCGGTGAATACGCAATCCGTGCAATATTATTCCTCGCAAGACAAGCAAAAGATAGTCTTATCATGTCTTCAGAAATAGCAAAAACGGAAGAAATTCCAGCTCATTACCTTGCTAAAATTCTCCAAAGAATGGCCAAATATGGATATGTTGATTCTTTCAAAGGAAGAGGTGGAGGATTTAAAATTACCGAACTAGCCAAAAAAAGTTCGATTCTGGAAATTGTTGAGCGAGTTGAAGGTCCTGTAATAAATCTAAAATGCGTAACCGGATTAAAAGAATGTTCCGATGAAAATCCGTGCCCTTTACATAAGGAATGGGCAGATTTAAGAAATCAAATTTATAATCTTATCTCAAGTAAATCGGTTCAGGAAGTAGCACAAAAATATTCCGAGACACTTAAAAGAAGCAATACTTTATTGTAATATTCTATAGAACAATTAAGACCTGACGTATCAAAACCTCAGGTCTTTTTATTATAAATCAGATATTTAGTAATCATTTCAATTTAATTCCAAAACCAATACCATCACCAAAAGGAAGAATGGTTACCTTAAGTTCAGGATGCAAAACAAAATTTTCATTGAACAATCGGATATGCTTTGTAGAGGTTTTATATTTTCTCTGCACCCTTGAAGAAGCCGCGAATCCATACCAAAGAAGATTATCAATAATTATTAAACCATCCTTTTTAAGAAGCTTCATCGATAAATCGAATAGTTCTTGATAATCTCCTTTATCTGCATCCAGAAAAATCAAATCGTATTTGAATTTCAATTTCGGAAGGATGTCAAAAGCATCTCCCTCAATCAAATTAATTTTACTTCCAACTCCCGATCGTTTAATAAAATTCTTCGCTAAGGTAACGTTGTCTTTACTTTTTTCAATTGTATCGATGATGCATTCACCTATCAAACACTTTGCAATTCTAATTGATGTGTAAGCAATCGCGGTCCCGATTTCAAGCACCCTTTTAGGTTTTTGAATAAATACAATTTGTTCTATAAATTCTACAGACTTCCAATCAAGGATTGGTATCTTTTCAGATTTTGCAAAAACTTCCATTTCAAGAATTAAAGGATCTTCTTCTTTGCGAAGTTTGCAGAGATAATCCATCTGTTTTGGATCAACTATCTTTGGCATTAAAATATTCCGATCTTACTTAAGTAGAATCATTTTTTTCGAAAAGGTTTGCCCTCCAATCGTGAGAGTATAAAAATACGGACCACTAGAACATAGATGTCTCGAATTATCACAACCATTCCATGTAACAAGATTAGTTCCGATATTCATTTGTCTTTCGAAAAGATCACGAACCTTTTCACCAAGTGAGTTATATATAATCAGTTTTGCAAAAGCTGCATCCTTAGAAACGAATCTTATTTCCGTCTTATTATTAAACGGATTTGGAAAATTTTGCATCAACAAGTATTCGCTAGGTGTGATTGGAACATCCTCAGTTTGGGAATGAAGTAATATTTTCAAATTACCGTACCTGAATTTGTAATACTCACTCTCAGGCATACGAACACTATTGCCAACAGCATCATTGTAAGTGAAGTAAAAGTTAATGTTGTCACCGGGTGCAAATGATGAGAATTTATATGAGTATTTGAATCCGTCGTCATAGTTGAGATCATCGGTTATTTGACTACTACCATTAATACTGAAGTGAATGCGGACACTCTCCGTGTTCATCTCATTAGGATTAATAAAAATTTTGTGTAAGGTGTAACCATTTCCCGATGAACTTAAATTTGGAAAAGCTATTGCTCTTAAAGCTGAGACCAGACCGTATCCACGGTCATTATCCGGAGTTTCAACATTATCCCCCGATTCTATCAAAATTTGCCTAACCTGAACATTCGTTAAATGCGGGAATGCCGATAACAACAATCCCGCAATTCCCGAAACCATCGGTGCCGAGAAGGAAGTACCATTCGCAAAATCATACTCAGAAGGAGAAGTGATAGCACGGAATACCGAAACTCCCTGGGCAAGAACTTCCGGTTTAATGCGACTATCATAGGTAGGACCATGCGAACTGAAAGCAGCTAGTTGATTATCTTCATCTGCGGCACCCACAGCAATCGTATTAAAACCATCGGCTGGAGCCGTAATGTAATACCAAGGATTATTTCCTTCATTGCCCGCAGATGTAATGCATACAATTCCTCTATCAAATGCCAGCTCAGAGGCTCGGGTAATTATCGTTGTTTGCCCATCCATATCTTCATATGTATAAGAAGTCTCTCCGGCATCGAAAGTATTATAGCCGATTGAAGAGCTTGTTATATCGACACCAATAGAATCCATCCACTCGAGCGCTGCTGCGAAATTATCTTCCTCAACATGCGTTTCGGATGCAACATATTCGGTTTTAGCAAGGACGTAACTCGCTCCATAAGCAGAACCAATTAAATTTCCCGGTGCATAACCACCGATTACAGAAAGCACAGACGTTCCGTGGTTATGTTCGCTAATAGGATCTTCAGCCTCATTGGAAGTAACCGGATCATTAAATACAAAATCATATTCAGCCAAAACATTTATATCCTTCGTCGCAGGATGGTTGCGCCAATTAAATCCTGCATCGAGAAGTCCTATTATAACACCGCTGCCGTCAATACCCAATTGATGAACATATGGAACATCAACAAGAGTGTTCTGTGTTGACGAATAACCGTAATCAAGAGATGTATTAATATTTTTTATAAAGTTAAGATTCTGTCCTTTAGAAAAAAACTTTTCATCATCTATGCATTTAACACTCTTTACTTGTTCAATTTTGCCGACAAATGGTAAACCTCCAAGTATTCCCATTTGCTCATCTGATATATAACAGGAAACAGCATTGAACCATTTCAACTTTCGGAATATTTTTATCCCTAACTTTTCCAATTCATAAATATACTCAGAACTTACAGGGTAATCTTCGTACGTGATATAATTATCTTCCCCCATATTTTTAATTCTTCTTTCGATGCAGCGTTGAGACAAAGTATTTCGAGCAATAGTAAAAGCTTCAGAAGATTTATTCAAATGTTCAGTAGAATTAATTTCCTTATCCTTGAAATAAACAAAATATCTCGACTGGGCAGTGGAAATATCAAAAGAAGCACAAATGATTAAAGCAATAAATATTCTCTTCATGTATTTCTATTTCCACAAATTACTAGTGCACAAGTTTAGCAATCCGACCCCACCTTATCGAACCCATAAGCCTGAAAAATTCAGAAAAAGGGATCTCCGGATTCCACGACCAATAAATCATGAAAGCCTGTCCAATAATTTTATCACGCGGAACAAATCCCCAGAATCTGCTGTCGGCGCTGTCATCCCGGTTGTCCCCCATCATGAAGTAATAATCCTGCGGAAATGTGTATGTCTTTGCAAATTTACCGTCAATGTAAACATCCTGCCCTTCAACGGTAACAACTCTTCTGCCGTACTGCCTATCGATCAGAGTTCTATAGATTTCAACATTATACGGAGTTAATTCGACGATATCCCCTTTTTTAGGAATAATTAAAGGACCGTAATTATCTTCGTTCCAACCACAGCCTTTTGGAAAAATTCGGGAATTAACAGCTTCCTCCGGAGTTGTATAATTTTTCAAGTATTGTATTTTGGGAGGACGGAAAAATTCTTTACCGTTAACAAAAACAACTTTATTTACAACCTTGATCGTATCCCCTGGAGTTCCGATGCATCTTTTAACATAATTACTTATTTCACGCGGTTTCAATTCGTCTCTATCCCCGGGATATTCAAATACAACAATATCCTTCGGTTCAGGTTCGCGAATGGCTGGTAATTGGAAATAGGGGAGTTCGATATTTGTAAAGGGTATATTTCTCGGTGAGGATGATCCGTAAATAAATTTATTTACAAATAAAAAATCCCCCACCAATATAGTTCTTTCCATCGATCCCGTCGGTACACGTGACGTTTCAATGAAAAAAGTTTTTATCAAAAAGGCGGCAACTGCGGCGAAGAATAGATTTTTAATAAACTCCCAAAATTTTTGCTGGGGAGTCTTAGGTAATTTTTTCTTTTTTATTTCACTCTCATTTTCCAATTTTCTTTTAAAAATACTCATGATAACTCACAATTTATTTTCATCAATTATTTAGTCTTCCAATTGCAAAACTGCTAAGAATGCTTCTTGTGGAATTTCAACATTACCTACCTGTTTCATTCTTCTTTTTCCTTCCTTTTGCTTTTCAAGCAGTTTTCTTTTCCGTGTGATATCACCGCCGTAACATTTCGCTAATACATTCTTTCTTAATGCTTTTATATTGGTTCTTGATATAATTTTGTTCCCGATTGCTGCTTGGACGGCAATTTCAAAAAGCTGACGCGGGATCAAATCTTTCAATTTTGAGCAGACCTTTCTTCCCCAATCATAAGCTTTGTTTTCATGCACAATAATTGAAAGTGCGTCGACTTTTTCAGCATTCAGCATGATATCGAGCTTTACCAAATTTGATTCACGGTAACCTATATACTCATAATCGAACGAGGCATAACCGCGGGAGATTGATTTCAATTTATCATAAAAATCAAAAATAATTTCCGACAAAGGAAATTCAAATTCAAGATCGGCACGGGTCGGATCGAGGTAGGTTGTGTTTTTATAGATCCCTCTTTTATCCATCGCCAGTTTCATAATGTTACCAACGTACTCGCTCGGTGTAACGATCTGGGCTTTCATGAATGGTTCTTCAATTTTTTCTAAATCACCAACGGGGGGTAAATATGCAGGATTATCTACAACTACTTTCTCGCCATTTTTCTTATAAGCAAAGTATTCAACGTTAGGCAGAGTTGTTACAATCAATTGATTAAATTCGCGCTCCAAACGTTCCTGTACAATTTCCATGTGCAGCATTCCCAAAAAGCCGCATCTGAAACCGAATCCAAGCGCAGCCGATGTTTCCGGAACATAAATAAGTGCCGAATCGTTAAGTTTGTATCTATCGAGCGCATCGCGCAAATCTTCAAATTCATCCGAGTCTGTTGGATAAAGTCCGCTGAAAACCATTGGTTTAATTTCTTTATAACCGGGCAATGGTTTTTGGGAACCTTTCTTGGAATGAGTAACCGTATCACCTACTTTTGTGTCGTGAACATCTTTTATATTTGCGATAAGATAACCTACATCACCGGCTTTCAGCTCACCGGTTCTCTTTCTGCCGAGACGTAAAGTTCCTATTTCTTCGGCGAGGTATTCTTCATCGTGAGCGAAAAATTTAATTCCTTCTTTTTCCTTGATCGTACCATTAAAAATTCTAATATATGCAACAGCTCCGCGGTAAGAATCGAAAACCGAGTCAAAGATAAGAGCCTGCAGCGGAGCGTTTACATCCCCCTTAGGCGGCGAAATCCTTTTTACAACTGCTTCTAGGATATCTTCAATTCCGATTCTCTGTTTTGCACTGCAAAGAAGTATATCGGAATCTTCACAGCCAATGAGGTCGATAATCTGATGCTTTACATTGTCAATCATTGCACTCGGCAGATCGATTTTGTTGATCACCGGAATTATCTCTAATCCGGCTTCAATAGCCATGTACAAATTGCTTATGGTCTGTGCTTCAACTCCTTGAGCGGCATCAACAATTAAAATTGCACCTTCGCAGGCATTCAGCGAACGAGATACCTCATAAGAAAAATCAACGTGCCCGGGTGTATCGATTAAATTTAAGGTGTAAGTTTTTCCATCTTGCGCATTGTATTTCATCTGGATTGCGTGGGATTTTATTGTTATACCGCGCTCACGTTCCAAGTCCATGCTGTCGAGAAGCTGATCTTTTTGTTCTCTTACGGTTATCGTATGTGTCTTTTCCAGCAGTCCGTCTGCTATGGTCGATTTACCGTGATCTATATGAGCAATTATGCAAAAATTTCTAATATTTTCCATTTTTTATCAAAATTTTGAAGGTTAAATATAGGGATAGAGGGAAGTAATATCAATTATAGCTCAATACCGCATAACAGGAATCAATTTGGATTTCTGCTTCCAAACTTCACTGTCAAAAAATTTTAAGTGAGCTTCAATTTTTATAAATTGTGTATGAACAAATATCAAAATATTTATGTTACATAAATTATTCTTCTTCGCCTTAATCTTTACCCTAACATTAAACTCAAACTCATTTGCCCAAACATACCAATTCGCATGGATTGGTGAAATGGGATTGGGCTCGCCAAATGTTGAGACCGGACTTGATTCGGCCGTACAATTCATAAACAGCAGACAAGAAATAAAATTCGTAATCCTAACAGGAAGCATTTCTGCCAATTCAAAAACGACCGAGCTGGAAAAAGCAAAATCCATTCTGGATAAATTACAAGTTCCTTATTATGCTATTCCCGGGAACAATGATACAAAATGGAACTGTAGCAGAATAAATTTTATCGATGTTTTCGGCGATGATAAATTCATCTTTCAAAGTAATGATGAAATATTCATAGGACTCAGCAGCGCGATACATTGGCGCGGTGATACAGGACATTTTAAACCCGAGGACTTATACTGGCTCGAAGACCAGCTTAGGGAAGTCTATAAAGACCAAAAGATATATTTTATTTCTTCCGATAAACTTGAAAGCACTATCGATAACTGGTTCAAAGCGACAAATTTGCTGAGAAACAAAAATATTCAAGCAGTTTTTTGCGGAAATGGTAACGAAAACCAGTTATATAATTTCAATCAGATACCGGGTTTTACCAATCGTTCTTTAATAAATAGAAACAACGAATGGGATCTTAATTTGATTGAAAGTACGACTGATTCCCTTTTGTTTTATGAAATGTCGAAGGACGTTATCAACAAATGGTCAGCAATATCAAAACATGTCGAAAGAGAAATCCCCTTTATCGATTCCACACAATTTTCCAATTTAAGCACCGAAGTAATCTGGAATAATGAAATAAACGCTTCATTAATTGCAGCCCCGGTTGTGTGGGAAAATAAAATTTACACAGCCGATAATCTCGGTTTAATTACTTGTTTCGATTCCACAGGCAATGTAATATGGGATTACGATGCATTCGGGGAAATTGTCGGTAAACCTGCACTCGCCGATGAAATTCTTGTCGCTGCAACACTCCAAGGTGATTTGGTTACGCTCGACGCCGAGACCGGTCAGCAAATCCAAACAATCGGGTTCGACGAACAAATCACTTCCAATCTTACAATCATAGAATACATAGGGAGTAAAGAACTGCTGCTTCCCAAATTTACCGACTCCAAATCGGCGGTTCTTATCGGTACAAACACCGGAAAACTTTACTGTTATGATTTAGAAACGCTTCAAGAATATTGGGTATACTCAATCCCAACAGGAAGAATCGAAAGTGAACCAGTGTTGATCGATAATAAATTAATTTATGGAAACTGGGACGGTTACCTATACTGCATCGATGCACGAAGCGGCTGGCTGATTTGGAGATGGTCGGATACGAAAGATTTCCATTTCTCCCCTGCTGCAAACACACCGGTAACAAATGGAAAGCAGGTATTCATTACTACTCCAAATGGGTATCTATATTCAATCGACCTGCAGCTTGGCAGAACAGTATGGAAAAGCAATAAATGCAATGCATGGGAATCTTTTACAATCACCGATGACAAAAAATATTTAATTGTAAGAAGTACAAGCGACAAGGTTTATCTCATTTCAGCTGACAAAGGGAAAATCATAAAAGAAATAAACTTGGGATTCGGTAAAGATAAATTCCCTTCTTCACCTGTTTCATGGGTGGATAAAATAATTTTCGGTGCAAGCAACGGTTCAGTTTACATGATGAACAAAAACTATAGCTTTGAGAAACTCTTATTCATGGGGACATCACCTGTAAATTCAATACAGAAGTTCATGGAAAACAAATTCATTGCAAGTAATATCGACGGTAGAATAATCATGTTCAAAATCGATTGAGGTGACCTTTGAGAAACTTTGACGGATTCATATTCGATATCGACGGAACGCTCTCTTCCACCAACGATTTAATATTCGCTACTTTCAATCATGTAACTGAAAAATACCTAAACAAAACTTTTTCAAATGAGGAAATCGTTTCGTTGTTTGGACCAACCGAGGACGGAATACTTAAAGAGATGATGGGGCATAATTTCGATGATGCACGCAAAGATTACTTTGACTTTTACAGTGATAAGCACAACACAATGGCCGATATTTTCCCAGGTATTAGGGATGCGTTGGCAATGATTAAAGCCGAAGGTCTTCCGATTTCAATTTTTACAGGGAAAGGACGGGATAGTTCGCTAATAACCCTTGAAAAAATTGGAGTACTTGAATATTTCGACATGATTGTCTCGGGTGACGATGTTCAAGAACATAAACCGTCACCGGAAGGGATACGAAAATTTGTTGAAAAATTCGGTCTACAAAACGACAGAGTTTTAATGGTTGGTGACGCACCATCCGACATAAAAGCCGCCCGGAGCGCTGGGACAAAAGTAGCTTATGTGTTATGGGATGAATACGCCAGAAACCGGAATTACGAACTGGAAAGTGATTTTGTTTTTCACACAGTGGAAGAATTCAAAACTTTCGTTGATAAAAATATTCACTAAACTAAAAAGCAAATGTCATTATTCCCGTAATTCTCTCCCTGAGATCAAAAAAAGTAAAGCCTCGATTTGTTTGCGTCTGGACAAACTTACCGAGGCTTTACGAATACTCAAAGATGCATTGTGAAAACAAAAAAAATCAATAACTTCATCACCAGCGAAACACAGAAAAATCTTTTACAAAACCGACAATATTCAAGAATTTCGTCTCCATCTCAGAACGATTCCAAGCACTATTAAAATAACTCCTCCAAAAGCACAGACCCATATCCAAAAATCACCTAGCGTTGAATACAATGTCTGAACAGAGCCCATTGGTAAAACCGCAACCAAAGGAGCCCCTTTACCTTTAAAATCATCCACATATGATATAATGTTTCCATACGGATCTACAGCTATGGAAATACCACTACTAGTAGGTCTGAGTAGGCTAACGCCATTCTCGATAGCCCGCATCCGAGCCATTTTTGAATGAGTGTTTTTTATTTCCAGCCAATCGTTAGATGGAGCGATTAGCAAATCACTTTTCATTATTCCTGCTTGCCTAATATACTGTGGGAAATCCATATCGTAGCAGATCACCCCCGTTACTGGACCCTTCGCGGTATTTGCAGATTTCAGGATTCTATCACCACGAATCGTCATAGCACTTTCATATCCTGGAGCTAAGTTTGATTTTAAATACTCCCAGGCAATATTCCCATCAGGTGTAATTAATAAAAGTTTGTTCTCTACAAATGGCTGATTATTAGCAAGTAATTTCTGGCAGCTGTCATCCAAAACTACTACGCTCATTCCCAAATAAAATTTATATTCACGCGCTGACTGAATCGCATGTTGAATATACGCTTCCTCATCACTTTTGAATATGAATGTGGCCCCTTCGGACCATGCAACTACCTCATTCCCAGATTGCGCCATTTTTATTGATTCCGATAGTAATTTTTGAGATTGAATCTCTATCGCTGCTCTAATTCCCTCCTCATCAAATACTCCCGTTCTTCTTGCAGAAAAAATCTTTCCAAAAATTTCCATCATCTCTGCCCGGTACTCCGGACCAGGTGCAATACCTGCAACTCTTATCATATTATCGGCAGGCTTCTCATTGTGAAGCCGCCACAAACCGAATCCGTAAACAATAATTAAAATACCAATGAAGACAATTATCAATTTTCGAATTCCCCCAAGGGTATGACGATGTTCCCAAATCTCATTGAGAACTGAAGCGCTCCAGTAAATCAAAAACATCAATCCCCATATACCTGTTATGGAAGTCAATTGTAGTAGAGGCATATTCTCTATCCCATAAGCGGGATTTCCCCATGTTCCTCCAGTAAAATTTGAAGCTACAAATGCTTCAACTGCAACGACTGCCATCGGAAACAAAAAAGTTTTTATACTTTTCGGCAAAGACTGAGTTAAAAGTTTATCTGCCAAATAAGGAATGAGTAGAATAACAGAATTAATGATAGTTAATTTGATTACAATGTCCATGGGTATGGGTGTCATTCCATTATCTGCTATCAGTGATACTACGACAATTAGTGGTAGAGTAAAAATAACTCCTTTCCACAGCTTGACCTCCCGGAAAAACCTCAAAAGCAATAATGGGCTGAGCCACACTGCAATTTCTAGGGGATGGTCTCCACCTGATAAAAATAAAAACAGCATGGCAAGAATCAGCCAGCCGTATACAGATACAAATGCTTTTGCATGTTTCATTTCTTTTCCTCTTCGTTTAATTTTTATTTTGTTCCTGTAAAGTGTTTAATGCTTCCTCACACCAATTTAACCGAGATTCCAATACAAGAAGTCCTTGACGTAACGCCAGATACTCCAGAAGATCTTTCCGATTACTAAATTCTTGCTTTTTTAGATTAGCAACTGATTCTCGATACCATCCGATGCGCTCTTCAAGCGATTGTTGGTAGGTTTCTATAAAATGAATAGTGATTTCAATGGGTAAGAGGTGTCCGAACAATAATTTCACCAGAAATTCATCACGAACATGTCGCTGTTTATATGGTTCGTTAAGCCATTCAACCAGTTCTTTCCTCCCAGAAGGAGTAATGTTGTATACAATTCTGTCCGGTTTACCTTCTTGCTTTTCCACTGTTTTTTCCGCAAGCCCATCCGTAAGGAATTTCCGGAGTGTGGGATAGATATTTCCATAACTCTCAGACCAAAAATCACTAATACTGAATTCTACAATTTTCTTGATGTCATATCCGGACATTGGTCTCCCATCTAGAAGACCCAGAAGTACATACCGGCTAACATTTTTTTTCGACATATTATATACCTTTTTGTTATAAACCAAATTGATATATATCAAATTGATATAACTAAAAATAAATAAATTCCCCCACAAATAGCAATAGAATAATTATTATTTTCTTTAAACTTATAGGATTGGGGACAAACAAAAGATCAGTGTCTAGCCTACTTTGAATTTATCAGTCCAGACGATGATGTAACAGAGGTCCACATATGATTGGAGAAATGAAGAACTTTGTTAACAAAAACACTCACTAAAACCAAAAGTAAATAATATTCTTCCTATTTGATTACCGCCTTCCAATATCTATGGGATAAACAAATGAAATTCTCGGTTCAACTTTTTTCTGCGTTTTATATTCGATCACATTGTCATCAGCGTCACGTATTGGTGTGAACGTCCAATGATAGACCATTGAAACAATAATATAAGCCATCGGTTTGTAACCGAATTCTGCATATAAGTATGACCGATCATCGAGTTTGAAGAGATCGGATTCGTTCTTAATATTTATTTTATCGTAACCAGCTCTTGCGACATAGGGAATTCCCGCCAGTGCAATTTCCGAAGATAGATGCAGTATACCACTTTGCGGATTATTATCCAACCGCTGGTAACTTCCATATACATGAAACGTATTAAGAAGACTGACTAACAATTCACCGTAATAACCATTGCCAACCGAACCCACAGCTTTTAACCGTTGAATTTTACTAGTTACATCTCCCGTATTAGTATTTAAATTAAATCTTTCGATCTCATAAAATGAATTGAAGTATGACGGTATATAATTATCTCCATTAAATCTTCTTTCGAGCCGGGCTTTAATATCTAAAAGTCCCAATCCTTTAAAGTCCGCCATAAAACCCATAGCTGCTCCACTGCCGAATCCGATTATCTTTGCGAAATCAAAATAGAGATCGAGATCAAAAATTTTGCTGCGCACCAAGGGAAGTCCCAAATCCAAACCGATTATTGTTACAGTCTCTTCATCAACAGTTGGAGTAAATTTCGCTGAGACAGAGTCATAACTTCCCGATACAACTCCGGCTTTTTCATTGAAGTCGGATACCAACGAAACGCCTACTTCCATTATTCCGATTACAGGTACATCCGAATATTCCGTAAACTGGAGCGGTCTTGCATATCCGCGCAAACCTGCAAGGCTTGCTTCGCCGAATGAACCATAAACCGATTCAAATCCGAAATTCCCGAAGTCCGCATCGAATTCCAAACCCACCTTGCGAGTATCATAACTCAGGCTATTGTTGTAAAGATACATTATGCTTCCGTGTCCGAGCGTAGCGTAATCAAGTCCTCCTAGTCTTGCATAGAACGGATCCTTTTTATGTCCATATCTAACATATCTTATTATGCTCAAGTAATCGGAAAACTCATTGAAATTTTCCGTTCGGATTTTCCCGTTGGCACCGTATTCCAATTTAAGATCTAAACCAAAACCGAAATTTGCGAACGCAACTTCCGGAAAAAGATGAAACGAATAAAATGGCTGTCCGTTGATCCAAGTAACACCCAAACCTCCGGCTAATATTCCTTCATTCGGATTCGGGGGAATGAACTGAGCTTTAACTGTAACAATAAATGAAATTAAAAAAAGAAAAATGAATTTCCTTTTCATTACAATGAATGGTTTGTTAAAAAATTTTTATGATTTCAGCTTTTTCACTCTCTTAGCAATTTTCCGTCTTATCTTTTCATATGATGGAGGCGGACCGGTTCTTACTCTTTTATTATCAATGAATAATGCATCCGAAATTCCCCACTCAAGAAAAGTATCACGACTGAAAGTGGGAATCTCTTTGAACTCTACTTTATCTCCGAATTCCGATGCGGCTTTTTTTGCTCTTTCATAAGACAAGTTCATTGCAGGGCACCAACCGTTAATAAATGCAGTAACGGTAACTTTACCTTTTTCTTTGACTGGCTTCTTTTTTTCTCTAATCCATTTCGGAGGGGCTGCATCTTCTGTAAAAGGTTTCCAAAGTAAAACGGTCATATCTTTTTTATCGACATTTTTAAAACCTCTCTTTTTGAACCATGAAGCTCTCATCCACCAAGGAAGCGACAAACCCCATGCGACTATTCCCTTAGCGTTTAATGATCTAACATCTTCCTCCGCGGTTTTTAATAGCGCAGTACCAATTCCCTTTTTCTGAAAATTGCCGATCCCTTGTTTGTAACCGTGCACCCAAATACATTTAATGAAATAAAGATCTCTACCTTCTATAAAGGAATTTTCGATCGGCAGGTATTGAATCATTCCGCAAACTTTATCATCCTCCACAGCTATTTTTACTCTCAGCCCTTTGTCTTTCATCTTATGGTACCACAATTCCTTATGATTACCTGCCTCCCTTATTTCATCGGACCAATCCTCAAGACAAAGGAAATATGTTGGAAGATATTTTTCGGTGAGATCAATTATTTTCATATTTAACCTCGTATCAACCTCTAGAGATATTTACTTTTTAGCCAGCCAAACTTCCGGATTTTGGTAATTGCGTTCATTCCAGATTTCGAAGTGTATAATCATTCCTTCAAGACTCTCGTTAACCGTACCTATTTTACTTCCACCGGCAACATGGTCTCCTTCCTGCAAAGTAATGTCCGTAAGATGACCGTAGACGGTTCTAAATTCATCCTTATGAGTTATTATAACAACACTGCCATAACCAGGTATCCAATCGATAGCTGAGATGATTCCTTCAGCAACCGCAAGTACATCGTTTTTATCTTTCGTTTGTATATCAATGCCGTAGTTCAAAGTAACTGTGTTCAGTTTTTCATTTTTGTTTTCACCGAATTTCCGTACGACACTCCCCTCTTGAACGGGCCAGCCGAGGTTTCCTCTCAGGCTTGTAAAATTTTCGAAGTTATCATAGTTATAATTGTACATACCCGCTGTACTTTCATTTCGTAATCTTGCTTCTCTTAAACGTGCTTCTCTGCGTCTCTCTTCTTCGATTAATCTTGAGATTAAATTTTTAATCTGTATTTCTGCTTTTTGCTTCTCGATTATTTCATTCTCAATCGACTTTTGATCTTTCTTTAAACTAGATATCATCGACTGCTTTTCGATTTTTTTAGAAGCTAAAAGAGTCTGCTCTTGTGTTTTTTGATCAACCAAAATTTCTTTTTGGCGGAGTTCCTCCTGTTTCCTGGAATTCAACTGGACTAGCAATTCCTTTTTGTTCTTCAAATTGTCCAGTACTTTTTCATTTTTTGATGTGATATAGTTTAAATATTTATAGCGTACCACTACTTGATTAAACGAATCGGCGTTAAGCAGATATTTCAAAGTAGAATTCTGCCCTTGTTTATATATCCAAACAACATATTTAGCATATTCCTCTTTCAATCTTTTTACTTCCGTCTTAACCGAATCGATCTGCAGGTTTATTTTACCTATCTCAATCGTCTTCTGATTTTCCTCCCTTACCAGCCTGTTAATCAATTTATTCAGCAGTAGATTTTGTTGATTCAGCTTATCCAATATTTGTACTGATTCCTTCTCTACTTTTTTTTTTCTCATTCAGATCCTGTTCCAAATTCGAGATATCATCTTTTAAGTTTTTCAACTCTAAGTTCTTCTGTTCGATTTCCTGCGTAGTTTGCGAAAAAACATAAGATGAAAGAATAAATAACAGAAGAAAAATATTTTTAATAGTCTTTACCATACTATTATATTAGCGTCATCAGGTATAATTAAAGAAATATCTTTTAACTCCGGATTTATTTCCACGCTTTTATATTCGATTTTTAATTTCTGACTTTCCGCATAATAAACAATTGAACTTGTGAATGGAATCGGGATTTCATCATAGATTCGAAAATTCGAATATCTCCCCTCCAGAATTATTTCCTTAGGCATATGAATAAATCTGTAATTTTCAATTGCCAGATCGGCAGAATTTATTTTGTAAACGCTCTCACTCCAACTCGCCGAATCTATATAAGTCAGTGCATAACCATCGTCCAGCACAGAATATTTATCCGGTTCGAACCTCAATTTATCGGTAAGGTTAACCGAGCCAGTAAATGCATCCATCAATTCTTCAAATGAAAGATTGACTTTAAAAATTCTTCTCAGAACATCCGACTTGACACTTCCTTTATAAATATTATTCCTCATAACATCAAAAAATATAAAGTCATCTTTTGTAACATATGATTGAGCAAGCACTATTCCGAACGGTCCGAAGATAGAAACTCTAACGGTATCCGGTCTTTTGAGTTGTACTTCAAAATCTGCAGAAGCACTTATTTCGGGACTCTCCACCTGCAAAACTCCTGTCCCTCTAAAAGTTTTAACTTTACGCCGGTTAGCCTCTATTTTTTTAATTAATCTATCCGCAGGAATAACTTTCTCCTCCTCAAAAGGTTTTGAGGGGACACATGAAGAAATGATACAAACAGAAATAAAAATTAAAATCACATCCCGATACTTAAAATTTTTCACAAATCACCTTTTTCAATTTTTTGTTTCAAATCTTCATTACTCTTATTCAATTCTAAAGATTTTTTCCAAAACTCCAATGCTTTCTCCTTATTCCCCATTTTCAAGTAAACATCACCAAGGTGATTAAGGAGAGCATCATCGTTCTTGTCGTGATCGATCGCATCTTCAATGTACTTTTTCGCTTTCACAAAATCTTCCAGCTTAAAATATATCCAGCCGATTGTATCTAAAAAAGAAGGATTCTCAGGTTCCTGCTCTACAGCATTTTTAGACATTTCCAGAGCCCGCTCCAGTTCAATTCCCCTTTCGGCAAGCGAGTACGCATAATTATTCAGAACGGTGGCGTTATTCGGATCAATCTGTATTGCTTTTTCATAAGCATCATCACACTCTTCAAACATTGCTTTGTTATCATAAATCAAACCAAGCATTCCAAGTAAGTCGGCATGGTTAGGATCGATCTTCAAAGCTTTTTTCAAGTAGATAATTGCTTCATCGTCTTTACCCGTCTGGCTTAGTGTAAATCCAAACGCAGCCGTAGCATTTAGATCATTCGGATTTAATGATACCGCTTTCCTAAGGAAAGGTTCCGCTTGCGAATGTTTGTTCAATTGTGAATATGAAAGTCCTAGGATGAGATTTACAGCATATTCGTCAGGGAAATGCGAAATAACTTTTTCCATTTCTTGAACAGCTTCTTCATATTTTCCACCGTCAAACAATAAACCGCCGAGGCGGATCCAGACGGGTGCATTCCAGCCTGCCAACTCAGAAGCTTTCTTGAAATAATCGATAGCGAGCGAATCTTTTGTATAATAAATTGCAATTTCGCCAAGGTAAGATTTCACCTGCCAATCTGTTGAGTCGCGATCCAGAGTATCAAAAATATTTTTTGCCAGGCTCCAATTTATTGTGTCTTTTTCCGCCTGTGCTAGGAAAGCAAGTCCGATTTTTATTTTCGATT
>CAZKNM010000025.1:2217-29863 GCA_964554135.1 uncultured Melioribacteraceae bacterium | reverse complement strand
AAAAATATTTCGGCGAGGATGATCCTATCGGGAAAAGCATTACCTACCAAGGACAGTATGATTTTAGAGTTACCGGAATCTTCTACGATATGCCTGCCAACTCACATTTTGTAATGAATATCATCTTCCCTTATAAAACTTATTTTCAATTTATTAACAGGGAGGTTACTTCCTGGGAAGGTAATTTTTCATATACCTATATCTTTCTTCAGCAGAATACAAATGCACAGGAATTGACAACCAAATTCCCGGAAATGCTAAACAAGTATATTTATGATAAATATAACCTCGGTGTTCCGGATAAATTCAAAGAGATTCTAACACTTCAGCTGATAACCGATATACATCTTCATTCGCAGCGTAACCAGGAGATGGAAGCTAACGGTGATTATACAATCGTGTTACTCTTATTATCTCTTGCCGTGCTATTCTTAATTATTGCATGCATTAATTACATGAACCTTTCAACCGCAAAATCGGGGCAGCGAGGGAGAGAAGTAGGATTACGTAAAGTTGTTGGTGCTCATCGCAGCCAACTGATCCGTCAATTTTTCGGTGAATCAATGATGATGATTTTCTCGGCATTTATAATCTCAATCATTATTGTGTTAATATTTCTACCCTCATTTAATCAATTTGTTGATCGTCCATTAAGTCTCAATCCATCGGGTAACTCTTCCCTGTTAGGCGGATTAATATTATTGGTTTTGCTTGTAGGTCTTTTCGCAGGAAGTTATCCTGCTTTACTGATATCAGGGTTCAGCCCTATTTCTGTTTTGAGAGGAACATTCACACGCACTTCAAAAGGATCGATTCTACGTAACTTACTTGTATTGATCCAGTTTGCAATCACAATTATTTTTCTCACATTTACCTTTATAGTAAGAGAACAAATTCAGTTCATCCAAAATAAAGATGTGGGTTATGTCAAAGAGCAGATTGTAGTCCTCAAAATTCAAGACAACAAAATCATAAAAAACCTTGATGCAATAAAAGCAGAATTACTCCGCAATCCCGGGGTAGTAAAAGCTTCTGCTTCATACAGATTGCCGAACAATATCGACGAACACCAAGGAGTCATACCGCCCGGTAAGGACCCCAGTTTAAAGTTTATGATTTATTATAATTATGCCGATTATGATTTTGTTGATCTGTACGGAATAGAAATAGTTAAAGGAAGAAACTTTTCCAAAGAATTCCCATCGGACCAAAATGGAGTCTTTTTAGTAAATGAAGCCGCCGTAAAAGCCGCACAATGGGAAAACCCTATCGGTCAGGAGTTTATGCATTACAGCGGTATAAACGCGAAAATAGTAGGTGTGATGAAAGATTTTAACCTACACTCCCTTCACCGTACTATTGAACCTGCTTACATATTTTTCAATCAAAGTGCTGTATCTTATTTATCAATAAAGATTATACCGACAAATATTCCCCAAACACTTAAACACATAGAAAGTGTAATGAAGGAATTCTCCCCCGGATATCCCTTTGAATATACATTCTTCGATGAAGTCTTTGCCGCAGCATATACTACCGAACAAAAAATGGGAACACTCTTTAGTGCATTCTCAATATTGGCAGTCATCGTAGCTTGTCTCGGACTTTTCGGTTTAGCGTCATTTGCAGCCGAGAACAGAACAAAAGAGATTGGAATACGAAAATCATTGGGTGCTTCCGTTTCAAACATATTTATACTTTTGTCAAAAGAATTTTTAAGATGGATTTTACTTGCAAATATTATTGCTTGGCCTTTAGCGTACTATTTCATGCGAGGCTGGCTGGATGATTTTGCTTACCACATAGATTTGGGATTCGGTGTTTTTGTATTATCGGGAATAATTGCATTGTTTATTGCACTAATCACAGTAAGCCGACAAGCACTCAAAGCTGCTAAAACCAATCCTGTTGACAGCTTGAAGTATGAATAAACTCATAACACCCAACTTCTTGGAAAAAGGTAAGACGTTGGGTGTTTTTAATTTCTGTAATAAAATTACTTTTATCCTGCTCTCAATGCATTAACGATATTCATCCTTGCGGCTCTAACCGATGGAAGAAATCCACCAAGGAGACCCATTGCCGTTGCGAATATCAATGACGATGTAATAATTGAAGGTGATAAAGCAAACGAGAACGATAATTCGGCGAAGGAATTAAAGTTCAAGGTTGAAATCGAGAAGAATTGCAGAACAGACGCAAACACTAAACCAGCAGCACCACCAATCAAAGCGATAACAAGAGATTCAATCAGAAATACCACCATGATACTTCTGCGACTGAATCCCAGCGAGCGCATGGTTCCGATTTCAACGGTTCTATTGGCAACTGCAGCATACATGGTAATCATCGCACCAATAATAGCGCCGAAACTGAAAATAATAGTTATAAAGATTCCAAGAATTCTTATAAAGCCCGCCAGAAACTCCGACTGTTCTTCATAATATTTCTGTTCGTTCTTAATTTCGAACTGTTGTAATCTTTTATCTGATTCGAATGCTTTTTTGAATTTATTGAAGTTCGCCGAATCATCCAGCTTCAACGTAACGGTGGAAACTACATTTGCCCTGCCGAAAGCATCCAATAACTGAAGAGCATCGCCCCACAATTCTGAATCAAATCCGCTGCCTTTTGTTGAAAATACACCGACAATTTTCCACTCGTTATTTGCAAACTTAATGGTGCTGCCTATCTGTGCACCGGCAAATCTATTCGATATGGATTCACCAACGATCAATTCCCTCAGAGAAGGATTAAATGTTCTGCCTTGAATAATTTTTACATTCGAGCGAAGTTCATTAACAGTAGGACTGACTCCGCGAACAGTCACATTACTCAAACCGCCTTCTTTTTTTGCTAAATTTATTATTACAACCGTTTCATTGGAAATAATCGGTTTCCCATCCGAAGTTTTCGCAATATAAGGAAATGTTCGGATTACATCTTGAATATCTCCCGTGATAATACTCGTGATTTCGGCACTGGCTGCTTTTCTATATACTTTCACATTATCCTTCTCACCCGTTGCAACTAAAGTCTTTTGTACTCCGTATGCCATCATCAAGACAGCGGCAAAAACAAACACCACCATGGCAACACCGGCGATCGTTATCAGTGTAGTAAGCCTGCGCGTCTTAAAATTTTTGATTGTATAGTTAAAAGGTATCTTCATTTTTTAATCCTTGCAAAATGATTTTGTTTGTTATGACTTTATTAAATAATTCATCACCCGACAAATCTGAAACCGTCTACAATCTTAGTTGTCAATGCCCGCTGAACAGGGAATATTGAAGCGGTGATACCGATAATAAATGCAGCACTTACAGCTAAAACGACCGTGATCGGTTCAAGCTGAAATATCGGGAAAAACCCTTTCGGTATTGCCTGTTCGAATCCTGCAATAATCGGAAATGAAAAAGCTAAACCGATTCCTCCGCCCAATGCAGATATCAGAAGCGATTCTCCCATAATCAATCCGATTAAATGAAAAGCTGAAAATCCCAAAGTTTTAAATACCGCATACTCCCTCGTCCTTTCACGTGCAGACATTATCATCGTATTTCCCAATACCAGCATTATTATCCCGATAATTACAAACGACATTAAATTCATAGCGGTGATAATTGCACTTGAAGAAGAAATAAAACCTTGCACAAATTCTTTCTCCGACTCGGTTTTAGTTTCAGCCGTAGAGTTCTTGAATAGCGCATCAATTTTATTCGAAATTTCTGCGGACATATCTGGATCGGATATTTTTACAATGTACCATCCTACCCAATTTGCTCTCCCCGGCGCTTCCATCTCCATTCTTTCATTCAAGTAATCCCATTGAAAAAGCATCTGGGTTGCGTCAGTGGATTTATATTTGGGCTGATAAATTCCTCTAACAACAAAATCCCATCGACCCGGATAAATATCTCCCTCCAATGTTATTACGTCTCCGATTTTAAATTTATACTGTTTTGCAATATCTCTACCAACGATACATGAATTACGTTCCTTTTTAAAATTATCCAATTCTTCTTTGCTCAATAAAAATTCCGGGTAAACATCGAATATTGATTCCGGATCCACAGCCATCCGGGCAAAAAATTGATTTTGATCTATATAGACTCCACCGAACCAATTAGCATAGCTTACTGTTTCCACACCCTGCACTTGTGCGATTTTATCTTTATAAGCATAAGGCAGTTCGAAAATGAAAGAAACGGCTTGCCTGGTTATTAATCTATTTGCTGCAGCTCCTTCGACTCCGGCATACCATGCAGTAACAACCGTTCGAAGTAAATTGAATGCAATAACGACAATCATAATTCCAAGGATAGTTAATAATGTTCTGAGTTTATGTCGTAAAGTGTTTTTAAATATGAGTTTAAGAACTTTCATGTTTTCTCCTATATCAAATCCCCTTTTTCGAGATGACGAATTAATTTTGCTTTTTCTGCAGCGTGAGGATCATGCGTAACCATTAAAATAGTTTTCTTAAATTCCTCATTCAGTCTTTCCATAAGAGTCAGAATTTCATCCGCAGAATTTTTATCCAGATCACCAGTAGGTTCATCGGCGACAAGAATCAACGGATCTGTTACAACTGCTCTTGCAATCGCAACACGTTGTTCTTCACCGCCTGAAAGCTGCTTGGGATAATGATACATTCTATCTCCCAATCCGACTATGTTCAAAGCCATTTCAACATGTTTCCGTCTTTCAGTTTTGGATAATTTTGTTAATAAAAGAGGAAGCTCAACATTTTCGAATGCAGTCAAGACCGGAATAAGGTTATAGAATTGGAACACGAATCCAACATTTGCCGACCGCCACTTCGCAAGTGCAGACTCGTTCAGCTTCGAGATATCGGTTCCGGCAATAGCTACATTCCCTTTTGTAGGCTTATCTATTCCAGCAATTAGATTCAGCAATGTGGTTTTTCCCGAACCTGAAGGCCCCATCAAAGCCAGAAACTCCCCTTCATTAACTTCGAACGATATATTATTCAACACAGGAATTTCAAGACTATTTCTCCAATAAGATTTCGATACATTTTGTACTTGAATTAAGCTTGACATTCTATCTCCGCTTATCTAATTATATTTAATTTTATTTAACTATTACTTCAATTCCGTCAACAATATTTTCGCTGACGTTACTGATAATTTGATCACCGTTTTCCAGACCGGCAATTATCTCAACATACCCTCCGAAGACTCTACCCGTAATTACCGGAATTTCAATCGAATGATTTTCTTTTACAACATAAACAACCTGCTTACCTTCTCTGAGAGCAATGGACGTTTCCGGTATCATTAGAATTTGTTTTTCATCTTCAACGGATGTTTGTTTTGAATTCTCTTTTAGAAATACAACTTTAGCGCTCATTTCCGGGAGAACTCTACTGTCATAATTCCTGAAGCCAACTTTAACGAGAACCGTTGCTTTAGAACGATCCGCAGTAGGGACTATTTTATCGACGTATCCGGAGTATCTGCTTTGGGGATAAGCGTCCAGTACGATATCACACGGTTGATCGGATTTTATCTTTTCAATATTGGATTCCGAAACATCAGCTTCTACCTGAAGCGAACTCATATCTGCAATAGTTACTACCGCTGCTTTCGAATTAGCTCCTGCCGCTAAAGGTGCAACAATTTCACCGACATCGGCATTCTTAGTTAATACCGTTCCGTCGAATGGTGCGCGGATAAGCATATTCTCTAAAGCAACTTCAGCCGCAACAACTTGCGCTTTCGCCACTTCTATAGAAGCTTTTACCCGATTCAAACGCGCTTCTGCAGCATCAACTTCCATCTGAGTAGTTGCGCCGACGGGCAACAGCGAAACCTGGCGGTTGTAATTTGTCTCCGCTTCTTTAAGATCGGCTTCGGTTAATTTAAGATTAGCCTTTGCTTGGTCTAACTGTGCTTTTATATCATTGTCTTCGAGCCGTGCAATTATCTGATTTGTCTTTACTTTATCCCCTTCAACAACACCTAAATATACAAGCCTGCCTGTTCCTTTTGATGCAACCGCTGCTTTCCTTTGTGCAACAACATACCCGCTTGCAGTAAGAACCGCATCTGTTTGCGAAGGTAATTGAAATGAAGCCGTAGTAAGTTTAACCTCTACCGCGGGCGAAAACAATGAATTCCAAACCCAGTAAATTACAATGGCAACAACCACAATAATTACAAGACTTATAATATATAAATATGATTTTTTACCCTTTTTTTCATATCCATCCCGCTTAGAACTATCGATTCTTAGCGATGATAAGTCTGCTTTTTTTGTTTCCACTTTGGTATCCTATTTTTCATGATTGTGTTTCTTTCCGATGCAAAAATAAAACAAATTACTTCGCTTAACTACAAAATATCGGTGAATCCATGAAAACAATCGGTGAAGCAGTTTAGTTTCCAAATAAAATCTGCACTAAAGAATTACCGAAGATTGGACGGTTAAAGTGCTTCGTACATGAATGTATTTCTTGATAATTTGTATAAGTGTATCTAAATTGAAATAGTAAACTTACGGAGTTTCGATGACCATGAAGAAAAAGATTTTAATGATAGACGATGACGTTAATCTGGTAAACGTATTTAAAATGGTTTTTGAGGCAAAGGGATTTGAATTTTTTGCAGCGTATTCTGCTTCCGAGGGACTTCAAAAAACCACAGAAGTAAGTCCCGACCTAATTATCCTCGATGTTATTATGGAAGATTTTGTTGCCGGATTTCGCGTAGTAAGCGAGTTAAGAACAGCAGACCCGAATTCAAAGTTCAGTCAATTTTCGGATATACCTATCTTGATGCTTACAAGTGTAACTTCAAAGACAAACGTAAATTTCAGTGAAAGGGTAGGTACAGCCTTACTTCCTGTAGATGCTTTCATCGAGAAACCGGTTAAACCCGTGGAACTCATGGCTAAGGTAGAAGACTTACTGGGTAAAGTATCGAAGCCCACTTCTAAATAAATCTAAACCGGGATAGTAAAAGTAAACCTTGCCCATTGACCCGCTTTAGATTCGGCTTTAACTTGTCCTCCGTGTTTTTCAATTATACTTTTTGCAACGAATAAACCCAAACCGGTTCCGGATTTTGTATCATATTTTTCCGCGGAGAAACGGGAAAATTTTGTGAACATTCTTTCCGCTTCTGAATTCGTAAATCCGGGCCCTTCGTTGAATATATACAATTTCAAAAAGCTATTCTCTTTTCCTTCAATACCGATAATAATTCTTCCACCTTCCTTACCGTATTTAATTGCGTTGGAAAGGAGATTCTGATAAACAGCCGTTAATAAATCGGGATCACATTCGGCTTCGGTGTCCTCAGGTACGGTACAATCAATCGTCATTTTGTTATCGGTAGCCATTTCTGCTAATCTCTGAATGACAGGTTCGATAACCGTTTTATATATTTTTATCCTAACAAGTTTTAACTTCAATTCTCCTTCTTCAATGCGGCTGAGGTTAAGATAATTAGCAATTGTAAAACTGAGATAATCAGCACTATTGGAAGCAGCTTTTAATGTTGCAACCTGCGATTCATTCAATCCACCCAGCACCTTATCCCGCAGAGCTCCAATTGCAAAAACAATCGAGGCAAGAGGCGACTTTAATTCGTGAGTAACAAAACCGAGCATTTCTAAATATTGACGATTTTTCTCATCGGCTTCCTTAAGCGCTTTTTCCAGCGCTAAAGAAGTTTTCTGCAATTCATTCGTTCGAGCCTCAAGCGACAACGCCATTAGGTTAAATGAATTTGCGAGTTCGACCATCTCTACACTCCCCGATACACCGCTCACCCGGGCATTTAAGTTCCCACGTGTAAGTTCCCTCGTTGCTTCAACCAATTTCATCACGCGTCCCCGAATTCTTCCCGATAGGAAAAATGCCAATCCAACCGAAAGCAGAAAAGCAATAAAACTAATTCCGAGGAAGTTCAAGATTAGATTAGATCTATAATCCAAATATTTCTTTTCGAGAAGACCTACATATAGAATACCGATAATATTTCCGTCCGGATCTTTAATTGGATCATATGCGGATAAATACCAATCATTTACAACAAAAGCTCTATCGCCAAAACGTTCACCTATTTCAAGCACCTGCCGGTATACCTCATCAGAAACACGCGTACCTATGGCACGTGTACTATCTATTTTGATAACATTTGTGGTAACACGAACGTCCCATAAGAAAATAGTTACGGTACCTAAGGGTCTTCCCTGGTAAACCTGATCTCCAAATACGGCATTTCTAATCTTATCAACGAGTTCATATTTTCTGTTCAATAAAATACCACCGTATAGAATACCGATTATCTCATCCTTCTGACCAAAGATCGGTATTGCGGATTCGAGTATCATTCCCTTATCTTCAACCGTTCTGATCGTCAGTCTTGCTCTCTCCGTAGGTATAAGCGGAATATAAGCCCGCTGAGCAAGTTCTTCACTTTTCATTTTCAATTCATCTCGGGAAAGAAGTACGGTTCCTGTTGCTACTTCCCCTTCAAGCGCACTTCTAATTATCGGATCTGTACGCATAATCTTACCGATTGAACTAGAGCCAGTAGCTTCACGAACAACAATACCTGTTTTATATCCGAGAGTAAGAAAATCAAGCTTATACTTTTGACGAATACTTTCAAGCTGCTGAGAAATTTTTTCCATTTCCTTGTCGGTCCTAGGTGCATTTCTCAATGACTCATGCTGAGAAGCAAGACTAACCGCCATCTGAAGAACAGCTTTCTCTTCATTATAAGCAGACCATGCTGAGTTCAAATCCATCTGCACCCTTAAAAGAGCTTCTTTAACTACCGTATCTGAAATAAAAGAATAACCTGCATATATGGTAAAGAGACCCATAATCCCGACTACCAAAGCATATCCCAACAGTTGTGTTGTTCTGAAACTGAATTTCATAAAATTGTCAAATTACTTTTGAGATGATGTTAAATTTCTTTTCAACTTGCTGATTGTTTTATATTTGCCAATTTCACATTCCCATATTCTAAAAATTTTCCAGCCATCTAATTTTAAGGCTTTACTGACTATTAAGTCTCTTTCTTTATTTCTTGAAATCTTTTTCAACCAATATTTAGCATTAGAAACAGGTTTTGTATTACGACAATTATGACCATGCCAAAAACAACCATCGGTAAAAATGACAAGCCTACTCTTAAGAAACACAAAGTCAGGTTTGCCATAAAGTTTATAATTCCTTCGCCAACCTTTAATCTTATATTTTCGAAATAAATTTATTAATTTAATTTCAGTTGAGACATTCTTCTTAGATTTTATAGAGCGCATTATCTCAGAACGCTTTTCTTTTGTAAAAGTGTCAGCCATTCTTCCTTATAATTTTTACCCAGGATTTATCAAATCCCAATTCTGTTAATACAATTTCCTTTTTTAATTTTGATGGTTTTCTAATCTCAAGGCATAATGAATTCTTGGGGACTTTTTCAATTATAGTAAACTGTGATCCATGAGGTTGCCAAGTGAAAATATGTTCCATTTGTGATTTTGAGTATCCTTCAAGATTCTCATTTCTATTCCATTTCCACTCAAATAAATCTGGTTCGTATCTTACTGTATCAAATTCAAATACATTTAATTTTGTTAGATCTGAAGATTTAATTAAAACTATTGTACGGAGATTCTTGAAAGTCCTTCTTACGGCGGACACCCTCTCATTCCATATTTCCAAAATTAATGATCCTAAATGATTGGGTTCAACATCCACTAATTTTGATTCACCAAAAGAATATATTGGCGAGTTTCTTCCCGATATTAACCTAACTTTTTTCTGACTGAATGGGTTTGAAGATTTAACTGTTTTTGCACCCCATGCACAACTTTGAAATATAACATCATCTAATCCAACATTTGAAGGTCGCCAATTTGCTCCTATACAATCTGCAAATATTTTTTCCCACTCGGAACCTTCTAAAACGTTAGATCCCTTAGTAGCTAAAACATATACAATTTCTCTCCCTAAATTGAATGCAAAATTTTTTGGAAATCTATTTAGGGGATAAAGAGGTAAAGTCTTGTCAACCGTACGCAAGCGTGGAATTTTTCTTCGTGCCATATTTTTTCCCTAATTTTTCAAATACTACACCTTGGAATTTCTTTTTGCCTAAAAAATTTGAATCTTCATAAAAAATAGGGAGAAAGGATTCAAAAACAGCTTTTACAACATTTATAGGAACAGCATTTCCAGTTTGCTTTTTTACCTGAGTTTCAGGGACAACAATTTTATATGTCTCAGGAAATCCTTGTAACCTCAACATTTCTCTTGGGGTTAATCTTCTTTCACCATTTACTAACAGATAGTTATGAGATGCTCCTGCCCTTAAAGCACAAGAGTATGGATATGAGGAGATATTTCCCGATTTATTTTCATGCCAAATTGAAGGAGTAATAGAAGCTGAGTGTCGTACTTTCCGCTTTTTCTTAATATATTCTGATGCATAATATTTTTGTTCAACATCTCTCTCGAGTATATCTTCTAATGATTTGCGCCTTGAGACTTTTTGTGGCCAAACAAAATACATAGGTTTATAATAACCAACAATAAATACTCTTTCTCTTTTCTGAGGTAGTCCAAAATCTAATGCATTCAATATATCAACATCAGTATAATATCCGAGTTTTGACAACGTTTCCAAAATTCTTTTCAATGTATAACCTTTGTTGTGACCCACTAGTCTTTTTACATTTTCAAGAATAAATGCTTTTGGTCTTTTAGTCTCAAGTATTCTTGCAATATCGAAAAAAAGTGTTCCCCGCGTATCTTCAAAACCCTTTCCATTCCCAATGATACTAAACGGTTGACAAGGGAAACCAGCAAATAAGATATCATGATACGGGATATCATCTGCTTCAATCAATGTGATATCGCCATGAGGTTTATCTCCAAAATTTGTTTCGTATGCAATTTGACAATACCTATCATTATCACTCGAAAAAACACATTTTGCTGCGATATTATATTTTTTAAATACTGATTCAGCTGCGATTCTAAATCCACCTATTCCTGAAAATAAATCGATGTATTGTATCATAAAAAATCAGATATTTTAAAATGAATACTAATAGTGTAAATTTACTGACTTACTTCCTATGAACCAAACAACTCCATATTGTTTCTTCAAGCTGTGCCCTTGCATCAAGAACTTCGGCAGGCAATTCTTCTTTTTCAACCATCTTCGGTTCCGATTTTTGATGCAAATAATTCAAGTATTGTTGTTCAACTTCATCAATAGCAAATTCAAGCGGCATGCTTATCGAATCATATAAATTTGTACTGAACTGTCTAAACTCTTCTTCCTTCTCCAACCTTTTTGTTATTGTGTCATTCATTAATTTTAAAAATTGAGAAATTTCCTCCGATGTATATCCCGCTTCAAACCGACTCGCTGCAGACATTTCAATATAATTCAAGATCAACATACGGTTGCTGTTATGAATGGAAGAGAGTATCAATCGGTAAAAAAGTTTAATAAACCATATCAATTCCGTTTTGTTCATGTCGCTTAACTTGGGATAAAGCGTTCTCCGATATGGTTCAGTAATCTGCTTAATAATAATTTCAACCACCACATCCTCTATCGTCGCTAGTACGGAATAAATCTTAAATTCTGGTCTTGCAGGTTCTTTTCTCATTGCAGTTTGATTTCTTGTATGCCAGCCGATTGGCTCGCTTTTCAAACGTTCCACCATGTAGGGTATACGAGGTTCGATAAGATGCCTAGGACCGGGAGACCAATTCAATAACTGACAAGTCAACTTGTTCTCAACGTTCAACTCCAAATCAATGTAATGCCGCATCCATGGACGTTCAAAAGGAGGATTGCCGGATATCTTTCCAATATAATTCATTGCAAGTAATCCGAATGAACAAATTGGTTTCGGCATTAAGATGGCATTCTTAGGTTTACCGTAATAGTAACGAGTAGCAATTTTGAATAATTCTAGATGCGATGTTGAGCCTCGCGTACAGGCTAAAACAATCTGCGCAGGTTGAAGTGAACCGGAATGTCTTATCATTTGTCTAAAACATGAAATAATATCTCTAATGTGTATATATGGAATTGCAGACTGTCCTTTTCCTGCAAGCATACTTGCCCTAAAGGATGAACTAAACCACATATTAAAAAACATATAAAGAGGGGGATACTCACACCAATCGCTGTACACCGCTCCAAACCTAACAATACAAGAAGGAATAACTTTCGAATATTCACGAATTAATTTTTCACATTCACGTTTGCTCCAAGCATAAATATGTTCTCCGTCGGGAGGTGTTTCTTCCGTTAAGTATTCACCCGGTCTGGGGAATGCACATGCAGCCACTGAGCTGGAAAAAACAAACAGCTTTAAATTTAGATCCTTTGCTAACTCCAATACATTATGTGTGCCGTCAACATTTGTCGTTTTATATTCGGGACAATTATCTCCGCCGAATTCATAAAATGCAGCTAAATGAAAAAGATAGTCTGCACCGCCCGCGGTTTTTATTTCACGGAATGCTTGGGCAATGCTTTCGTTATCCGATATATCCGCTCGTATCCATGCAATATTGGGATGGAAAGGTGCGTTACATTCGCTCTGAGATCTGCGTGCAATTGCAAAAATTCTGTATTCGTTTTTCAGATCGTCAAGAAGGTTACGACCGATAAATCCTGAAGCACCGGTTATTATCACCGTAGGGATTTTGATTTCCATTTTAATAAATCGTTTATATTAAATTCATTTATCTCATTTTGGAAATAAACAAATTCGTCGGCTCTTTTGTAAAGGTGAGGTACAAAAGTAAATTTTTCTAATAGTAAACTAACTAATTTTAGATTTTAATTCCCGTAATTCTTTTTTTCCTTTCTATGTAAGGTAGCGAAATCACTGTAAATACAAAGGACTTCCATCAATTCAACTATTTATCTAAAATACAACAATAATTTCAAGTCCTCCCGGATATACACTAACAAACCAATTCTTTTCAGATTCGTGACAGCTTAATTCCTGACCGTAATTAAACTTTTTATGATAATTGTCATAATCACTGATTGCTTTTGTCGGTTGTGTAAATATTTGAACCTCCGTAACTATTGTATTCAACAAAAAATTAAGCACGCCATCCAAAAAGTTTCTTTTAAAACCCAACCAGGTAATAAGTCCGCTGCTGAGATTTACAGCTCCGGTAATGGCATGAGTTTCCCATGAAATCCCCTCTTTTTCTCTTAATGCACATTTCTTCAACAACTCTTCCGCTTTAAGTAATTTCGCCTTTCTTTCTTCAGGGGTAGCATCGGGAATATTTGCAAGCCGATCCGGCGCATAACCGGGGACCATAGGATTAATTATCTGTCCCGTTGCTCCAAGAAATGTAGTTGCAGCACCCAAAGCCATATCCTGCCTGGTGGTTTTAACATCGCTCGTAAAATAAACAACTCCCTGTCCAATTGTCGCAGCACTGTACCCAATCAGCCAACCGTACCACCATGCATTTGCATTGGATTTCCCCTCTTCTAGCTTTTGTTCGATATACTGCAATCTTTCCATAACCTGAGCGTCAGATAATTCATTTTGAGCTAAAGTCCAATTAAATTGAGACAGAAAAATCAACAGTAAAAAAATTGTTCCTAAACTTGATTTACTTAATCTGTTTTCCAAAGCATTGTCTCCTATTCTATTTCAAAAAGACTTCGGCATAAAATATTGCCTCAGCGTTTGGCGCTTTCAGTAATTAACGTTGATTCCTTCAGCCTTATACAGAGAAGCAATCCAAGACACATAAGACCGATGAGCACAACCAAAGGTAAGGTCATTGAACCCGTGTCCGGAGATTTGAAACTGTCCATTCCAAAAATAAAAACGATCCCCGAAATTTGTCCCATGAGTAAAAGCAAGCCGTTTGAAGTACCTTCGGGTGCCGGAAAAGCTATTTCGGCACCATACTGAAATCCCACTGGGCCCGCACTAAGTAAAAATAGACCAAAAATAAAAGATGAGGTGAGAATGAGCCAGTAACTAGTTGCATATGTGACGCCGATTAGTCCAAGAATAGAACCGGCTAAAGCTAGAACAATGAACGGGATCCTCTTCCTATAATGATCAGAGAGAGCCGGTATAATCACTGCACCGATAATACCGCCTCCTATCATCAAACCTCCAATGATTCCGGCTTGTGTAATCGAAAATCCTCTCGGTCTTACGATATCCTCAATCCATGTTGTTACTCCATTGAAAACACCCAGACCTACGAAGAAAATGAGCATAAGAAATATAAAGTTCTTCTTGCGCAGGATTTTTTTGAGACCATCAAAAACCAGTGTCCTTTCTTCCTGGTCCGGACGGCACGGAGACGTTGGGGGATGTTCCCTGGCAAGTAAAAAGAAAACAACTGCGAAAACAACAGACACAATTCCGTAATTGACAAGCATACTGCTAATACCGGAGTGGAGCGTAAGGTATGGTGTCAGTGCCAATCCCAAAATAATACCAATGTATATAGCCAGTGTTCCAAGTCCCGATGCGGTTGCCCGTTCTTGAATCGGAAACCAGCGTGCAGCCACTTTGGTTGTTGCATTGAGAATGAAAGGCTGACCTATTGCAATCCCTATTTGCGAAACGAGTACTAAGGTGTAATCTTCCGCTACCAAGCCACGCAACAAACCAAAGACACCCGTCAACACAGCTCCTATCCCAACAGCAATTCGGATTCCATAGGTATCTATGACCCATGAAGCGGGGATCGAGATGATAATGTAAACAATCATAAAACTCATAGATAAGAGACCAATACTAAGATCCGAGACACCATAGTACTCTGCGGCGGTACTGGTAATGGGCGCAAAAGTTATCCAAAGGAGCTGGTTGATGGTAACTACAAACATAAAAGCGAGCAGTACAATCCAACGGTAACCATAGACTTTGAAACCGGCTTGTTCCATAATGAAAAACCTCCTAATTAAAGTAATTTAGAGAACCATCAAAATCCTGCGTAGTATATGCATTTATTTAGATCACAAAGTGTAGAATAATTTAACTGTCCCTTTTCAAAAAACTTCTCTTTTAATAATTTCTATTCCTGTAATTTTTCTCTCCCCTTTTTTGTAATTAAACGGAAATCTCCGCTTCGAATAGTAATACCCTCGCCGTCAAACTGAGAAAGCATTAATAGACATATTTTTCTATTTCCACCTACCAGGTCCCGAAATTGCGCAACGGTTATACCCTCGTCACGTTTATTCAAATATTCAAGAATTCTTTCCCTCGAATTATCAATGATAGCAGTATGAATAAAATTTCCATCTATATTATATGCTTTGCCCTGATTAACCAACATTTGCAAAATTTGCTTCAACTTCTCCTCATAATCTATACCTCTCTGCCCTCTTGCAACTTTATCTCTTTGTCCCTCCGAGCCTTTACCTCTCTGCTCCTCAAAAACTTTATTCCTTTGTGCCTCTACTACCATATCAGCAATTAAAGGCGTCTTCATACCGGAATTCTCCAAGTAATCTTCAAAGAATTTAATCTGCCTCCTCTCCTGGTCGGACAATTCAACATTATGAGACGATATTGCCCATGTATTGCCCACGCGCTTTATTTTATTATTCCTCTGCAGCTCACTTAAAATAATCTTCATTATATTCTCTGAATCTGAGTCTCTACTTATTCCGAAAATTCCCATCAATTCATCAACACGCCTGCCGCCGCTGTCAAGTGGATTTCGCTTATGATAGTTCTCCAAATTCTTAATTATTTTATTCCCAAGTATTTCCTTCTCAGAAAGCGACATCAAAAATTGAGTCTGTTCATGTGTTAACGAAACAATCTCCTCGGGGAGGGAACTCGAAACGATTTCACGAACCTCCTGCACCGATATATTAAGTATGTTTGCAATAGAAGATATTGAAACCGGGAGTAAACATTTATGAACTTCCGCAGCAATTCTTTCGGGAATACTACCTTCTGAAATTTTCTGAAGCTTCTCGATAAGTTTTTTCGGCCGGCGCCTATGATGAAGCGGATGTGCATCAATTATTTCGCCACCCCCAAGGGTAAAATCCCCAGAGGTCGACCGGAGGACAAATTTATCTCCGATTTGAGTTGTGCAAGGCTGATCGAGGTGTATTTGCACTATTGCATTCTGTCCGTACTCGAGTTTATCGGTATCGATTAAATGTATGCGTGCTTGCGATTGAAACGTTCCCAATAAAAAAATTGCACGTGCCCATAAACTAAAATTTCTATCCGGTCGAAATAAGGTAAGTTTAGCATCCAGCATTTTTGTCGGTTTCAAAATATTATTCGATAAACACATCCCTCTTTCAAAATCTTCCCTATTCAGCCCGACTAAATTCATTGAAGCACGGTCTCCGGCAGTTACATTTTCAACCTCCTCGCCGTGCCGTTCCAATCTCCTTATGCGCAACTCCTTTTCACTAGGAAGAAGAAACACTTTATCTTCCTTTCTTACATTCCCACTCAATACCGACCCCGTTACGACAGTACCATGTCCTTTGACGATAAAAATTCTATCGATGAATAATCTGAATATCTCTCCCTTTTTACGCTCTTCGAACTCTCCTATTTTTTTCGATAAGAATTCTTTTATCTCATCCATTCCCACATTTGTTTTCGAAGAGACTTGTAAAATCGGACTCCCTTCCAAAAACGTTCCTTTAAGAAATTCACAAATTTCATCTTCAGCTACCTTAAGCAAATCTTCACTAACAAGATCAACTTTCGTAAGAGCAACAAATCCCGATTTTACACCCAATATCTGCATGATTTGGAGGTGTTCTATGGTTTGCGGCATCACACCGCTGTCGGCTGCAATTACCATCATAACCAAATCAATACCGCTCGCTCCGGCTACCATCGTATTTACGAAATCGGAATGCCCCGGAACGTCGATGATTCCAATACTGTTTCCATCAGGAAGATCAAAATGTGCAAATCCTAAATTGATAGTAATGCCGCGTGTTTTTTCCGCTTTGTGAGTATCACAATCAATTCCGGTGAGTGCTTTTACAATTGAAGTCTTTCCATGATCAACATGACCGGCCGTACCCAATATGAGATGCTTCATAACACATCCTTAACCGCTTTTGCTATGTAAGGAATATCATCTTCGAAGATACTTAACACATCAAAAAGAAGTCTGCCTTCACGTAAAATACCTAGAACAGGTTTATTTGCTTTCAAAAGAAGTTTATAAATACGTTCTGCAAATTTTCTTTCTTTGCCTTGCGATGAAAGTTGAACTGCATAACTGTCGATTTCCAACTGCGGAAGCGTCCCACCGCCGCATTGCGCTTTTGTTTCGATAATCTGGGATTCAATACCCTTAACGGCAAATTCGGTAAAAAGTTTCTCCGCTAGTTTTTCCAAGTCGGTTCGTGAACGGCTCAACAGATGAAATGTTGGGTTTTGAGTGATCAACTCTTCATCTTTCAAATATGATCTGAGCGCAGCAGACAAAGCAGCAATTGTCAATTTATCGATCCGTAATGCGCGCATCATCGGATTTTTGGCAAGCTGTTCGATCAATTCTTTTTTACCCGCAACCACTCCTGCCTGAGGTCCACCGAGCAGTTTATCACAGCTAAACGTGATTAGATCGACTCCTTTTTTCAAACTGGTGCGAACATCCGGTTCATCTTTAAGAGGAAGCCCTTTCGGTTTACGCAGAAGTCCTGATCCAATGTCATATACAAAAGTCAATTTATGTTTCTTCGCGAGAGCGGACAATTCATCTATTTCGACTTCCTCAGAGAAACCTTTAATATAATAGTTAGATTTATGCGCTTTAAAAATGATTCGAGTTTTATCCGTAATAGCCTTTTGGTAATCAGATAATCTGGTTCTGTTGGTTGTGCCGACTTCAACCATCTTTGCACCGCTTGCTTTCATTATTTCCGGAATGCGGAACGAGCCTCCAATTTCAATCAACTCACCGCGGGATACAATCACTTCTTTTTTATCTGCGAAAGTGTTTAATGTAAGGAGCACACCGGCAGCGTTGTTGTTGACTACAATTATATCTTCAGCTTGTGTTACAAATGTAAGTAAGCGTTGAATATGATCGTTTCGTTCTCCTCGTTTTGCGGTTTCTAAGTCAAACTCCAGGTTTGAGTAATTTAAAACAACTGGTTCAAGTGCATCCAAAATATATTTGCCTAAGGGCGCTCGGCCCAAATTCGTATGAAGAATTATTCCTGTTGCATTCACGATCGGCTTCAATGATGGATCAGCAATTAAATTTACCCTCTCCGCAACCTTATTGACTATTTCAACAATCTCAAAATCTAACTTCTTACTTCTTACTTCCAACCTCTTACTTCTCACTCTTGATTCTCTCCCCCTGCTCTGCCTTTGATGCTTCATCAATTTTTCCCCATTTAACGTTTGACGCTTTACATCTTCACGTACTTCTTTCAATACCTCTCTAATACAAAATTTAACGGTCTCTTCTCCAAAAATACCTGAATACTTCTTCACCTTTGAGTCGTTAAGGAGCTTATCCACACTTGGGATACAGCGCAATTTCTTATTCATGATCGAATATAATTTTGTCTATTTTAATTTCAATATTGTTAAAAAATATAAGAAAATCTATTGTTTTCAGCTTATTCGGATTAAGCTGTTCATTAAAGATACGACCAAAATCATCCACATAAATGAATTGCATTTATTACCTTTGTTTAATAAAATAGTTATAAATAAATAATATAAAACTCTTTTTCTCTTAAAAATCGGTTTCATTCAAGTGAAAATAATTTTTATAGATCCCAACCGTTTAATTCATTTCATCGTAATGTTATTTTTATCTACTTCTTTATTTGCTCAAAGAAACGATTTAAATCCTCACAGATTATTTAATTACCCTAATTCGGTTAACAGCGAACCAAGAGTAATTAACGGTGTTTCCGTTCCGAATGATTTTCCTTTGTTAATTCCAACAATAAACGAACAACCATCACCAGGTAAAATATTTCTCAGCAATGCAAACGGAAACAGCTATTACGCAATGATTTTTGAAAACGACGGAACACCCTATTACTATGAAAAAGTTAATCATTCTTCGGTTGATTTTAAAGTTCAACCGAACGGTTTGGTTTCTAGGTATTCAGTGGAACATCAAGGATTCATTGCTATGGATTCAAATTATAATCTATTACACATTTTTCAGGCTCAAAATGAGCTCGGTACGGATCCTCACGATTTTCTATTGACGAACGATAACACTGCTTTTCTTATTTGTGTTGAATACCAAATGGTAGATATGAGTAATTTAATACCCGGTGGAAAAACAAATGCCACGGTAATAGAGAATGTTATTCAGGAATTAGACTACAACCAAAATATTCTTTTTGAATGGTCGTCCTTCAATCACTTCGATATTACAGACGCGGTCGATGAAAACCTAACAGTAGCCCGTATCGATTACGTCCATATGAATTCCATAGCACTAGATTACGATGGAAATATTTTAGTGTCCAGCAGACACTTGAGCGAGTGTACAAAAATAAATCGCCAAACAGGAGAAATCATTTGGCGCTTAGGCGGACGAAATAATGAATTCATGTTTATTAATGACAATATCCCAATCTCTTACCAGCATGCCTTTTACCCCGTTGAGGGAAATCCGAATTATTATATAATCTACGACAATGGAAATAAAAGAGAGAATTTTACACGAGTTGTTGAATATAAAATAGACACTCAAAATATGACAGCTGAAAAAGTATGGGAATATAGAGCTGATCCGGACTTCTTCACACAAAGAGCCGGAAATGCACAGAGATTATCTAACGGGAATACTTTTATCAATATGGAACGGCCTCAGCACCCGAAAGCATTGGAAGTTACTCCTGATGGACAAATAGTCTATCAAGCGAACTTGTCGCCACAGTTGGAAGCTCATCAAGCTTATAGATTCGAATGGGAAGGAATAGCCGAAAGGCCATATTTACTTAGCGAGCCAATGTTGGGTTCGGTAAGGTTAATCTTCAATAAGTTCGGCGACAAAAATGTTGAACACTATAATATTTACGGAGATCCTCACACCGAACCGACTACACTGGTTGCTTCGACAACTCAACCTTGGTATGATGTTGATTTACGCTCCTTTGCGGGAAGCGCACAATATTATTTCCGTATTACCGCTGTAAATGTCAACGGTGATGAAAGTGATTACTCAAATACGGAAACGACTTATCTATACCCGATGTTCTCAGGATACAGTATTGGTACTCTTGGTCATTCAACATCTGAGGAGACAAGTGATCCTCAATGGTCGGTTTCAAAAGGAGGATTCGAAAACGCGCTATACTTTGACGGTAACAACGACTTTGTAAATTGCGGAAATGACAACAGCTTTCAAATCAGCGGTAACCAAATAACTCTCGAAGCATGGATAAAAGCTGCACAATTTCAATCGAGCACCGAAGATGGAGTAATAATTGCTAAAGATGATGCAGAAAACGGAGTTAATTTAGGGTATTCATTGGCCTGCGGTTCAAATGGAATCGTTCAATTCTCAATTAGTAATGAACAACTTTTTGAAACCGCAACACCTTCCAACTCAATTCAATCCGATCAATGGTACCACATTGCCGCAACTTATGACGGTAGTAAGCAGAGAATATACATAAACGGTAATCAAACCGCCGAAAGCGGCAGCTTTAACATCAATATCGGAAATGCCCTCAATCAGAATTTTTTAATCGGAGGTTCTCCATTCTACGATGAAAGACATTTCGGAGGAAATATCGATGAAGTGAGAGTTTGGAATATTGCACTTACTCAAGCTCAAATTCAAACGATGATGAATATACAGCTTGGTGCAGAATATTACACAGATCCGACAAGCGGTTTGATCGGTTATTGGCGCTTTAATGAAGGACAAGGGCAAATTACAGACGACCTTGCAAGAGATAACAATCTGGTTCTTAACGGAGATTTTAGTTATGGAGAAAGTTTTTGGGAATTGGTGGTTATTACAGGTTACAATGCTCAAGGCTCGGTTAATGATAGCGACCAATATTTCGTCGATGTCACCAACGGAGGACCAAGCTACGAGAGTATTCAACTAAAACAGAGCAACATACTATTAATTCAAAACAACACTTATACACTGGAATTTGATGCGTGGTCGAGTGCAACAAAATACTTCAAATTAAAAATCCGTAAGTCCGATTCACCTTGGACGGATTACAGCAGAATTGGCGCAGCATATGTTACATCACAAGTTAAGCATTTTCAATACACCTTTACTATGACCGATTATTCCGACGATCATGCAGAATTGATCTTTTTTATCGGGGAGAATAATGTTAACTTTTATTTGGATAATGTCAGACTAACTACCGATATTGGTACGGGGATTATAAATCCATCAATAAAAGAAACAGACTACAAATTGATCGGCAATTATCCGAATCCGTTTAATCCGGAGACAACTATACAATATTATATTCCGGAAATTAGTCATGTTAAAATTTCTATTTACAATATTCTCGGGCAGCTGGTGAAAACACTTTGCGATAATATCCAAACAAGTGGAAAATACAACGTTCAATTTAATGCGAATAACTTAAGCTCAGGTGTGTATTTTTATACGCTTTTTGCCGAATCGAACCAAACATCCAAAAGTTTTTACAATGTTAAGAAAATGATACTAATCAAATAATTTGTGGGGGTGCTAAAATGAAAAAGTTTTTTATTCTAATAACTTATTGTCAGATTTTTACTATCCTATGCTGCTCTGATATTTTCGCACAATCATTTCAATACGTTTCACCAAAACCGGGATCTACCTATAATACAATGGAAAGCACAATTATTATTCGTGAAGGTTCATTTATCGACCGGTTCGGTTTGAATGAATTCGATATTTTTGTTTATGGTTCGATAAGCGGTAAGATAAATGGAGAATTACTTCTTTCGAATGACAATAAAACTATAATTTTCAAACCCTATCAGAAATTTTTACCGGGGGAAAAAGTAACTGTTGAAGTTAAAGATGGAATAAAAAAATCAAACGGAGGAAAAACTGAGCCTTACATATTTACTTTCGATATTGCTCCATTTACTAAAACGCCAAATCCCTACGCAGAAATAGCCGAACTCTGTCCAGATTATGGGATGGAAAAACACGTACGAAAGAGTTCAACACGTAAAACAAAGCTTGACTTTCCACCAATGAATATTGTAATAAACGATTCGGTAGCGCTCGGCGAGGGTTATATTTTTCTTGCAGTTGCCAGCCACGTTGAGAACATCGGTTATTACCTTATGATGCTCAATAACGACGGAACTCCTTTTTATTCTAAAGAATTGATCGGTCAGTATTCTTACGATTTTAAAATGCAGCCGAACGGTTATTTAACATATGCACAATTTATCAGAGAGCATGAATACACCGGAGGAGGCGAAGTTATTCATATGATAATGGATAACAGTTTCAATATTGTTGACAGCGTTCAAATGGGCAACGGCTACATTGCCGAAGCTCACGATTTTGAATGGCTGCCGAACGGGCATTACTTATTATTCGGATACTATCTTGTCGAATTGGATATGAGTCAGTATGTAACCGGCGGATACCCGAACGCATTACTAGCTGGAACTGTAGTACAAGAATTGGATGCAGATAAAAATGTTGTTTTCCAATGGAGGACATGGGATAATTACGATTATGCCTACTGGATCGAACCTTATAAAAACTTTCCCCAGCTCAAACGTCCGATTGTTCCCACCTTTCATATGAATAATATTAAACTCGATATTGACGGTAATTTGATCATCTCTTCTCCCCAGGAAAATTTGAAAGTCAATCGTCAAACAGGCGAAATAATGTGGGAGCTTGGAGGTCTGCGATGTGAATTCCAATATATAGGATTGGATTATGAAACTGGACTTGAATATACCAACGGTCATTATCTTCACCGCCTGAAGAACGGTAATTTTCTTATCTATGATAACGGAACCAAGTCGGGAACAAGAACATCGCAGGTTCATGAATTCAAATTAGATGAAGTCAACAAAACCGTGGAAATGGTTTGGAGTTTTATACCTGATACTTTAATCGCAGGAAACCACAGAGGAAATGCGCAGCGGCTTCCGAATGGAAATACCGTTATAGGATGGGGCGGCAGTCAGGGCAAGTATAGCCCGACATTTACTGAAGTCGACGCTGCCGGAAATGTCTTGATGGAAATATTTTTTGACCCCTATGCAATTGAAAGCTACCGCGCTTTCCGGTTCCCGTTTACCGACGGTCTGCCTATTGCGGATGTTATTCAATCTGAAATTGCAGGCGGCAATACGTTTACTTTCATTGACGATAATACCGGCTACACCGGTGTTGATGTTAAGGTAAATAGTTATACCGGAACAGGCTATAATGAGTTGAGAGTAAAAAAATGGGAATATGCCCCTAAATCCCCGCAGTTTCTGGGTAAAGCCCCGATCGTGTTGCCACGCAGAGCAGTACTATCTCAAGTTGGTATCACAGGTATAGATATGGATATTCGAATAGACGTTGACGAATGGGGTTTAAACGACCCTGAAAATTCGATAATCTATCAGCGTGAATTTGAAGATGCAGGATTGTTCATTCCGCTTCAAACTATATATAATTTTGCCACAAGAAAATTAACGGCAAATACAACAATGTTCGGTGAATTCATTGTTTGTAAAGCTGATCTGGGATCGATGTTATTTGCACCTCTTCCTAATCATCCCGAAAATAATTCGACGGTAAATCATGAACTGCCGGTTACTATTTCATGGAGCCCGATGGGATTTGCTAATACGTTCTCATTGCAGGTTGCCTCTGATTCCGAATTTACCAACCTGATTGTTGATCAAACAGAAATGATGGATGCATTCCATACTTTGGATGATGTATTGCCCGAATCACAATATTTCTGGCGAGTTAAAACACACAACGATGCCGGCGACAGCCCATGGTGTGAAACACAGTCATTCACTACTATCAATCCGTTTATTACTCTTACGACACCTGAAAGCGGAGAACAATGGCATGTGGGTTTTGAGTATTTTATCAAATGGGATGATAATATCGACGAGGATGTTGTAATATCATTATATAAAAACGATCAGTATCTTAGAGATATTGCTACCGCCATCAGCGACAGAGCTTACCTTTGGGAAGTTAATCTTGATCTCCAACCGGGGGATGATTATAAATTACAAATTGCAAGCGTGAATGACGAAACATTGTTCGACATAAGCGATGCGGTTTTTTCGATCATTGATACTGTTACATCGGTTGACGATGAACAAACAATACCGGATGAATTTGTACTTGAACAGAACTATCCGAATCCTTTTAATCCAGAGACCGTTATCAGTTACCATCTGCCTGTTGTCGGTATTACAACTTTGAAGGTATATGATATCCTGGGGAATGTAATTGCTACACTTGTCGATGAATATAAAACAGCCGGTTATCATCAGGAAACGTTCAATGCGGCTGCACTTCCAAGCGGTGTTTACATCTATACTCTCAAATGCGGGAATTATTCTGAGACTAAGAAAATGGTTCTACTCAAATAGATAATAAGAAATTAATTTTACAAATCCGGCATTTGTTAAAATGTCGGATTTTTTTTGACAGTATCTAATAAGTCCAATTAACAATTGTAGATTTAACGAATAGTAAATAAATTTGATCTAATAAATTATTTGGAAAGTCATTAGCCCCCGTTAATTGAGAGAATTATTTTTGGAAAATTTTTGCAATAGGAGATGGTATGTCATCCCATAAAAAACTTAATTCTTTCTTCGTTCTCATTTTTTGCCTTGCCTCAAGTTTTGTCTTTTCTAACAACGGGAAACAGTACCAATTTCTAAGTCCAACACCAAATTCAAAGTTCAACTCTTTGGAAAATACTATTATCATAAGAGAAGGCTCAACAATAGATCAAAGTTCTCTTGTTGAAGGGACTATTATCGTGAGTGGATCAAAAAGTGGTAAGGTCTCAGGCCGGTTAATTCTTGCGTCCGATCAAAGGACTATTATTTTCAAACCGAACAATTTTTTCCTCCCGGATGAGACAATTGAAGTAACAATAAGTGAAGGAATAAGAACTATCGGAGGCAGAAGTTTACAAGCTTATAATTACACGTTCCGCACTGAGCCTGATAATTTTAAACAAATCACAAGCACATACAATTACGAATCGGATTTTCTGAATGCAGCTAAAGTTAAAGCGGTAAATTCAAAACCGAGAAAGATAAATATCCCGGAAATTACTACCAACATTTTAAATGAATCAGCAATAGGCGAAGGTAAAATATTTTTATCGGCATACGGCGTCATTAATCAAAGTTTTCAAAGTGACCCGACGGTTTCTTCTTCCGTCTTAATTGTTAATAACGACGGATCAACATTTTTTGTTAAAGATATCGGTTCGAATCAAGGCGCCGGATTAACAGATTTCAAGATGCACCCAAACGGCTTAATGAGTTATCCAAAAGTACTTGAAAATTATTCTTGGACCGGTGGAGCAAAGGTTATCCAAATGGTCATGGATGAATCTTTCACAGTTATTGATAGTTTTCAAATGGGCAATGGTTATACTGCCGAAACTCATGACTTCCAACTCCTCCCAAACGGACATGCATTACTCATGGCATATTATTTAGTGCCGATAGATCTCAGCCAGATTGTTCCAGGAAGTCACCCCGACGCTTATATCGACGGCGCTGTTATACAAGAATTAGATGAGGATAAAAATGTTGTCTTTCAATGGCGAACTTGGGATTATGCTAATACTTCCGCCATTCCATGGAGTATGGTTCCCGGCAACACGGCACAAATCATAAATGTTTTTCACGCTAATTCCCTCAGATTGGACAACGACGGTAATATATTACTAGGTACGGTCAGTATGGGCCTGAAAATCAGTCGTCAAACCGGGCAAATACTATGGATTATCGGCGGTATTATGAATCAATTTACATTCTCAAACGTCTCCACAATAGAAGCTTTAGGTGATTTCGGTGGACACACATTTCAGAGACTAGCAAATGGTAATATTCTTGTTTATGATAATTCTCCATTCCCATGGCAGCAAGGCTACGGACAAGTCTCTTCTGAAGTTGTAGAATATGAAATTAATGAAGAAAATAAAACTGCCAGATTGGTGTGGGAATATCAACCCGAACAGATTATTTCAGGTTGGCACGCTGGTGGTGTTCAACGTCTCCCTAACGGTAATACCGTTATTGGCTGGGGAGGACCACCTAATGAGGGGAATATACAAATACCAATTATGACCGAAGTTACACAAAGCGGAGAAAAAGTATTTGAACTTTTCTATCAGGGCTCAGATCTGGAAAGTTATAGAGCATTTCGATTCTCGCTGAATAACGGTTTGCCGAATAGTGAAATTACAAAGGCGGAAGTCGCTCCCGGCAATACATATGAATTTACTGAAATCAACCAAGTTGATCCCGGGATTTCTATTAAAATTAATAATATTACCAGCTTCGGGTATAATGAGTTAACCGTAAAGAATTATAATTTCGCTCCATCATCTCCCGAGTTTCCCGGTAAAGCGCCTCTTGTGATTCCGAGAAGAATAGTATTATCTAATTTCGGCATCACAACTATTGATGCTAATTTACGTTTCGATATAAACAACTGGGGAGTAACAGATCCGGATAACATCATTATTTATTATAGGGAATTCGAAAACAACGGATTATTTATCCCTTTGGAAACGATATACAATTTTGTTACCGGAAAACTCACAGCTAATATCACGGGCTTCGGCGAATATATACTGGCAAAATCAGATTTGGAATCTCAACTATTTGTCCCTATCCCGAATTTTCCCGGTAACGAAGCAACTATTAATTATCAACTTCCGGTTGAATTGACTTGGAGCCCGGTTGGATTTGCCGATACTTATTCTCTGCAAGTCTCGCTTGATGAAAACTTCACGAACTTACTTATTGATGAAAATTCACTCACGAATGCAACTTATAATTTGGCTGAACTACAACCAAACACCCAATATTATTGGCATGTTAAAACACAAAACGATGCGGGTGAAAGTCAATGGTGCGAAACCCAAACCTTTACAGCAGTAAATCCTTTCATTTTAATAAAAAAACCTAACGGCGGCGAACGATGGCATATTGGTTTAGATTATTATATAGAGTGGCAAGACAATATCAACGAAGATGTGGTTGTATCTCTTTATCGAAATGATGCTTTTGTTTCAAATATTACCACTACCGGAAATTCTTTTTATTCATGGGAAGTCGATTTGGAACTTCAACCGGCTGATGATTATAAAATCCATATCGCATGCATAAACGATGAAACACTTTTCGACATTAGCGATGCAGTATTTTCGATTATCGACACAGTCAGTAATAACGAACCACCGCCAACCGAATATAAACTTGAACAAAATTACCCGAACCCGTTTACCACGGTAACAACAATAAGCTACTCTCTCCCGGTTCCGGGTAAAACATTATTAAAAGTATTTGATCTCCTCGAATGAGATCGCAAAATTAGTGGATGCTGAAAAACCGGCAGGTTATTATGAAGTTGTTTTTGAAACGGCTAACTTATCGAGCGGTA
>CAZKNM010000025.1:0-2207 GCA_964554135.1 uncultured Melioribacteraceae bacterium | reverse complement strand
TTTTATGCGCTAACAAGCGGGAATTATTCGACGACAAAGAAGATGGTGCTGTTGAAATAAACAATGTTCCTTGATGTATTTGTTGAATAAATTTTTCGGTGAGGAAAAAGACTTTTATGGATAATGAATTTAAAGACTTATTTATAAAACTGTGGAAAAAATATTTCAATGATGCCGAACTCCCCATCTGTTATTACTACACGAATCAGGTGGGCAGTGAAGATATTGACGACACAAAAAACGAAAACCGCTGCTTAATCGGCAATCTCAAACGTGTAAGAAAAGGTCACGCATTCATTTTTGAGGCGAAAAGTCCAGGCTGTACCGGTGGAAAAAGATACAGCGGCTTTTTACAAAAACTGCGTCCAAACTTCGAATATTTTTTATCATGTGGAATACCCGGTGAAATGGAGGGTGAGCGTTACAAAAAATCTCCTGAATTAGTCAGAGAATATTTAAAAGCTCACTCCCCGTTCATAGCACCGCGTAAGTATTTAGTATTTAAAAGATGGGATAAACTCAGGAAAGATGAAGAACCGGTCGCCGTAATTTTCTTTGCGACGGCAGATGTATTAGCCGGTCTTTTCACCCTTGCCAATTACGATCATTCTGATCCGAACGGCGTCATCGCACCGATGGGCGCCGGGTGCGGTTCGATTATAGGTTACCCATTGGAAGAATCCAAATCAAAAAATCCGAAGTGTGTTTTGGGGATGTTCGATGTCTCGGCCCGTCCTCATGTTCCTCCGGACACTTTGACATTTACAATTCCGATGAAAAGATTCGGAGAAATGGCGGGAAACATGGAAGAGAGTTTTTTGATCACCGAATCGTGGAGACTAGTTAAGAACAGATTGAAATAATCAGATAATAAAATGAAATCATATAACTATCCCGGTCATATTTCTTGACCGGGATTTTTTAGAGACAAATTATTCCCTTGTACATTCTCTTCCCGCTAAATAATTTGATAACTGCAATTCAATCACACTTTGCCAGGGGGCCAAATGAAAGTACTTTCGGCATTTATCACCATATCTTTATTTATACTTATACCTCTTCTTACATTTTGCTCAAAATCTTCTTCCCCTTCCGTTCCTAACAACGACAGTACACAATATACCTTAGGTCAGCTTCTGAACAATCCCGTAAATCTCCCGATAGGCAGTGAAATTTCAATTGACGGCACGATTGATGAACCGGTCTGGCAGTCTGCGTTGAATTTTGAGTTAGCATACAATGAAGAAGTTCTATTAACATACTACAACGGTTATCTTTACATCGGTATCAAAACAAAAGCAACACCGGTATCAACTGTATTCCTTTATAGAGAAAACAAAATATATTTATTACACTCTTCCGCTGCTGTCGGCTCTGCCGTTTATGAATACAACGGCAATGGCTGGACAAAAATAAAAGATTTTACCTGGCATTGCCGCGACTGGTCCTCATCTGAGAGCGCGGAAAATGCTCGTCAACAATTTCTTGCAGATGAAGGATGGCTGGCAAGTATCGGATATGCCGGTACAACAACAGAAACCGAATTTCAAATCGCTATGGACGAAGAATCACTTTTAATTTCTGTCGCAACTGTGGGAGAGCCGAATTACAACGTACTCTCACTTTGGCCGGACAATATAACCGACGCTTGCACCAATCCGAATATGGTGCAGGGTTCTATACCTGAAACGGCAATATTCGTACCCGAACAATGGATTTCGGTAAACAGGCCAAACTAAATTTAATATTTCCAAGTGGAGTAGTAATATTGTCTATTTGCAGGTAATTAGCCGATATATAAAATCTTTGATTATGAAAACCGATCCGGCAATTATTTATTCTTTCCAAAAAATAGAACCAACAATTTTACCGATGCAAAACAGCATTTCACCGATTTTTTCTTTTCTTAGAAAACACCGACTATTATTTTAGGGTAAATTGAATCCTTCAAATGGGGGTAAACAATGGAGAGCAAGCCGAAACTCTTCAACAAAAATTTCTTTCTCTTATGGCAGGGTCAGTTCGTAAGTCAACTCGGCGATCAGGCTTTTATGATCGCAATGATGTTTTGGATAAAGCATCAAACGGGGTCTGCTTCGTTAATGGGATTGTTAATGACTGCGGCAATGCTTCCGGCAGTTCTACTGGGCCCTATTACCGGCACATTTGCAGATCATTATTCCCGGAAAAAAATAATTGTATACAGC
>CAZKNM010000024.1:12841-30005 GCA_964554135.1 uncultured Melioribacteraceae bacterium | reverse complement strand
TTTAGGCTGAAAAGGTAATTTGTGTGTTAAGTCAAATAATTCAAGAAATATATGAGAGTACAATTTGTCTCATAACAAGTTGTGGTTCAACAGTTAAGGGGGAATTATGAGGAAAATATTTTCACTTATTCGTCTGGTCGTCTTAATTACAACAGTGTCCTTTTTTCAAAGTTACATCTCGATTGCCAAAACAGGCAATGAAGATAAAATTGATGAATTCATTAATGTTGTGAAATTAAGCGATCGTGTTTTGGTAATTAGAACGGGTGTTTTTTATTTCGATGCAGTTATGGCAATTGCGACACAAAAAGGTATCGTGGTTTTCGATGCCGGGTTTTCTCCAACATTAACAAAGAAATACAGAGAGATAATTGAGAAAGAATTCGGCCGCGATGACTTTGCTTACCTGATTAATACTCATGGGCATTGGGATCATACAAACGGTAATAAAGTATTTCCTAAAGCGGTTATCATTGGACATAATGCGTGTGAAAGTGAGTTAATGAATGATACCTCGGATAAAGACGGTTTTCTTTCGACCCTAAAAGGCACTTTGGGCAGATTAAAAGAAACATTGAGCTCATCGGATTCAAATTCGGATTATGGAAGACAAGTAAATTACCGAGCAGAATTATATTCACTAGCCATCCAAGATTTTGAATCGGACTATACCTTTAAATTCCCTACAATGACATTCAACGACAAACTTACGTTAAACATGGGCGATCTGACTTTCGAATTCTTTTATTTCGGGAAAGCACATTCGCAAAGTGATATCGTGGTTTATATACCGGAGGAAAGACTACTTATGGCAGGAGATCTTTTTAATCGGGGTGGCAGCGTGAACTTTTCACAGCTTAATGCAGGTAATGTTACAAAACCGGATGTGGAGCAATGGCACAGAATAATGCGAGTTCTATTAAGCGATGATTGTGATATTGAGTGGATAATTGACGGACATGCTGCAATGTTGACAAGAGATGATTTGGTTGCCTTCAATTCTAATGTGGATTTTTTATGGAATGAATTTAACTCGGGTAGAGATTTATCTGCTAGAATCAAACTTGAACAAGTATATCATGAATCGGGTCTTGAAGAAATGATCAGAGCATATAACAATATGAAAACTATTTATAGGGATAAATATTATTACTTCGAGAGCTCACTGATTGATTTTGGATATCACCTTCTCCGCGATAACCAAACAAAAGCAGCTGTAGAAGTTTTCAAAGTTACGGTTGAACAATTCCCCGATTCATGGAATGCTTATGATTGTCTGGGTGAAGCCTACATGAAAGACGGGAATAATAAACTTGCAATTGAAAATTATGAAAAGAGTTTAGAGATGAATTCCGATAATAACAACGCAAAAGAGATGTTAAAGGAAATGAAAGGGAATTAGTTTAGTGTATTAATTTTAGGGAATTTTTTCTGAGGGCATTGAGTAAGGTGATATTTGTTTAGTGGATTCAAAAATAAATTATTCAATTAGCTGAACAAAATTGAAATTGAATTGTAGAAACTATCAGATCTTTTAAATTACTCTATTGGGGGAAAATTGTATCTTCAATCCGGCAATGTTAAAACTGTATTCCTTGCAATAACACTTTTATTTTCAATTTTATTTATCGGCTGCAGTGATGAAATCGTTCCCGAAGCGTATAGTCCTTCGGACGCGCATGCAGCTTATAAATATTCACTTGAACAAGCTAACCTTCTAGAAACTGCTCTTGGTAAAGACTGGGTAACTGCATCGCAAAATGTTCTTTTGGAACCCGTAGAAATTGATCTCCCCTTTCTTGAGGCATTTTACATAGATTCTACTTCAGCATTCGCTGCAGCATATACATTTGATGTTTTGCACGGACAGAAGGTAGATGTGCAAATTGAAATTAATAGCAGGAAATCCTTAAGGCTTTTTATCGATCTATTTCGTGTTACAGAAGATACTACAAATCCTTTTGTTCATGTTGCCAGTGCAGATGAAAATAAGAACCGCTTGGAATTCGAACCTCGAAGAAATGCCAAATATATTATCCGTCTCCAGCCCGAACTTTTACGAGGCGGAAGATGCAGCATTATAATACGCAAAATGGCAAGCATTGAATTTCCTGTGCCTGATAGAAATGAGAGTTCAATACAAAGTTTTTTCGGTGACCCTCGCGATGGAGGACGAAGAGCGCATCATGGGGTAGATATATTTGCACCACGGCATACGCCGGTTATAGCACCTGCTTCAGGTTATGTAAGATTTGTCGGCAATCGTGGAATCGGCGGTAATGTGGTTTGGCTCTACGATTCCAAACGTTTTCTTCACTACTATTTTGCACATCTGCAAACACAAACTGTTGAAAGGTATGAAAATGTGGAGGCTGGAGATACGCTTGGAACCGTTGGTAACACTGGTAATGCAAAGACAACTCTTCCCCATCTTCATTTTGGTATTTATATTCAAGGACGTGGACCAGTCAATCCTTATTATTTTATTACTAAAACGGATACGATCCCAGATGGGATTACTGCCAATTTGAATTTAATCGGTAAGTGGGTAAAGACTATTAATTCATCCTCGGTATTGCTATCATCAAACACTGGAGAGAATGAAATATTGTTGAATCGTAATTTAGTAATGAGAGTTATGGCGGCATCAAGAGGAATGTACAGAGTCCATTTACCCACTGGTGAGGAAGGTTATGTGTCTGCCCGGCAAGTAGAATCGACGGAAAAACTACAAGAACATAGAGTTGCATATAGCAATTATATTGTTAAAGATAATCCATTTGGCAATGCTCAGCTTGTTGAAGAAATAAGCAGCGGTGACGATTATTATGTGCTCGGTGAATTCAACGGGCATTGGTTTATTAAAAATGGACGCAACAAAACCGGGTGGGTGAAAAAATCAGAGGAGAATTCATTAAGGACATCTTTTTAATTTTTGTAAAAATTTAACGTAGGGGGACATATGAAGCGAAGTTATTTTTTGTTCACACTTTATTTATTTGTAGTTTTTCTATTCAATAATTGTAAACAACAAAACGAATTAATTTTAGAAGGACCTTACTTAGGACAAACTCCACCAGGATTGACACCCGAGCTTTTTGCTCCTAATATTGTTTCAACAGGATTAAATGAAATAGGATCCTCATTCTCCAATGATGGTAAGGAATTCTTTTTCTCTATTGGTCCGAATCCTTATATGTCCATTATTCGAATGAATTATGAAAGTGATGGATGGTCTAAGCCAGAAGTAGCTCCATTTTCGGGTTATTATGATGATTTTGATGCGAAATTTTCTCCGGACGGCAATAGAATATTTTTTTCGTCTTCTCGACCAAAACCAGGAAAGGAGTGGAACAAAGTTGACTACGACATTTGGATGGTAGAAAAAAAACAAGATGGTTGGAGTGAACCAAAGAATCTTGGAAATTCAATTAATTCTGAAAAACCGGAATATTGTCCATCATTATCAGAAAATGGGAATCTATACTTTTGTTCGGAGAAAGAAAGCGGATATGGTGAAGGTGATATTTATGTAAGCATTTATGAAAACGGTGAATACAGTGAGCCGGTAAACTTAGGATCGAACATTAATGGAGAATATTTTGAAGCGGATCCGTATATAGCTCCCGATGAAAGCTATTTAATAGTTACCTGTTGGGGAAGACCGGATACCTTAGGTAAAGGAGATCTATATATAAGCTTCAAAAATTCAGACGGAAGCTGGTCTGAATTGAAAAATATGGGTGCGGCTATAAACTCCGTTGAATTGGAACATAGTGCATGGGTTTCTAATGACGGCAAATATTTATTTTTTACCAGTAACAGAAAAAATAATTTAACTAGCCCAATGAACTATAAACAATATTCCGATTTGCTTTATAAACCTCTAAATAGCATGAATGATATTTATTGGGTAGATGCAAAAATCATTGATGGGCTAAGACCGAAAGAATAAAGGAGAAATCAAAATGAAAAGAGTAGTGCCGCTTTTTTGTTTGGTGGTTTTATCTTTATCGAATTTATTATCGCAGCAAAATGACTTCCCAAAACTCACCGGTCCATACCTTGGGCAGAAACCACCGGGAAACGTCCCGGAATTATTTGCTCCAGGAATCATTTCTTTTCCTGATACAAAAGAATTTGCGTGCGGTTTTTCACCTGACGGAAAGGAGTTTTATTATACTTCCACCGGAAAAGAGTCTGATTATACTTCCGTTGGAACAACGCAACGGATTTTGTACAGCAAAATAGAAGAGGGCCATTGGTCGAAGCCTTGTCCGGCTGAGTTTTCAAAGGGTTTTTTTGCTCATGAGCCGCATATTACTTTCGATAATAAAAGGATTTTCTGGTATTGGGCCAATAAAAATAATCCTGGTTTTTATTATGCGGAAAGAACTCAAAATGGTTGGTCAGAAGCAAAATACGCCGGCCCGGGAGGTTTCGTAAGTTCAAGCCGTGATGGGAGCATTTACGTAGGTGATACACGTGGCGACTCTTGGAGCCTGGTTACCATGGCTGATGGTCGCTTTGTAAAATATGAGGGACTTCCAGATTTAATTAAAGAATTGCGGCCAAAATTCACTAGGATAAGTCACCCATGCATTGCCCCGGACGAAAGCTACGTTGTTTTTGACGTGGAAGGAGGAAGTCATTTGTTTGTTTCATTCAAGAATAAAGATGACACATGGAGCGAGCCGGTTGATTTGACGGAACATGGATTTTTTAGAAAAGATGGCATAACATCAATTTCACCGGATGGGAAATACCTCTTCTTCCAAAGGAACAATGATATTTATTGGGTATATGCAAAATTAATTGATGAATTAAAACCGGATGAATTAAAATAAGGAATATGAAATATGATACGGCAAACAAACTTTGTCGGAATATTGATAATATTTGTTATGTTTTTTGGATGTTCGACCAAGAACTTCGATTTCCCAATTCTAGAAGGTCCATACCTGGGAATGGAACCACCGGAAGATGTTCCTAAGTTGTTTGCTCCAGGTATTGTATCCAGTGATTACATGGAACACAGCGGTGCCGTATTTACTCCGGATGGTAAAGAGCTGTTTTGGTCAAGAGAAATTAATCTGGGGGGAACGCCAAGAATTATTGTTGTTATGCATATGAAGCAGGAAAAGGGTGTCTGGACCCAGCCGGAACTGGCGCCTTTTAATTTTAACGATGCAGCATATAATCACATTAATTCTATTTCTCCAGACGGAAAGCGGTTGTACTATTATACCGATAGTGATGAAGGAGGTTCTAAAGCATGGATTGTTGATAAAATTGAGAATGGCTGGAGTGAACCGCGTTTGATAAGACTAAATACTAAGGATAATCCGGAAAGTATTGTGAATGAAGTACATGAAACCCGCAGTGGAAATATTTATTGTACTGGTCCTCTTGCATCTATGCCGCGAGGGCGGGGCATTGTCCGTTCGAAATTTGAAGATAGAAGATATCAGAAATATGAATCTCTTGGACTAAGTATTAATTTTCAATTCAATGATCCATTTCCTAATCATAGTCCGACAGTAGATCCTGATGAAAGATTTGTTATCTTTGTTTCGAGACGACCCGGCGGATTTGGCACGCAGGATCTCTATATCAGTTATCGTCAACCGGATGATACGTGGGGTCCGGCAATAAATCTCGGACCAAAAATCAACACCATCGGTACAGGCAACAGCTGGCCCCAGCTTTCTCCGGACGGAAAATTTCTGTTCTTTGTAGGTTATAGCCAACCTTTCAACGAGAACGATATTATGGATAAAAAATATACCTATGAAGATTTAATAAAAATCCAGAAAAGTGTTTTGAATGGTTACGGAAATATATACTGGGTTAGCACTAGTTTTGTTGATGAATTAAAACCGGATGAATTAAAATAATCGGGGGAACATATGATAGAAAAAGAAAGTGTTATCAGAATAATTATCATGCTCGTCTTATTCTTAGGTTGTACTAGTAAGAAAAGCGACTTCCCGGTTTTAAAAGGTCCCTACCTTGGCCAAATACCACCGGGAATAACACCCGAATTGTTTGCACCCGGAATTATCTCTACAGGCATGAGTGAGTCCTCCATCGCAGTTTCTCCTGATGGAAACGAGATATTTTACTCGGTTCATGCAGGTAATTCCGAAACTATTATCACAACAAGACTTAAAGAAGGTTGTTGGACTCAGCCGGAGGTCGCCCCATTTTCAGGAAAATATCTTGATGGCTTTCCTACGTATCACCCTGATGATTCCAAATTATATTTTCATTCATATAGACCTCTTGATGATAGTACACAAATCGCTGATGTGGTCAATATCTGGTTTGTTGACAGGGAAGGTGAAGGATGGGGCAATCCAAAACCTATTGGACCACCGATCAATGGTAACGGCTTTGTATGCTGTCCTTCAGTAACAAATACTGGTACGTTATATTATTCAAAAAAAACAAAAGATGGTGGTGAAAAGATTTTTCGATCCAGATATATGGATGGAAAATATATGGAACCGGAGGAACTCCCACAGATTGTTAACAAAAGGAAAGCACAATTTCATGCTGTTATATCACCAGATGAAAGCTTCTTAATAATGCCTTATGAAGATTACTTTGTTTCATTCAGAGATGAGAAGGATAATTGGACTGATTTAATAGATATTGGAGATGCTGTTAACAAACTAATTACAGGAGGTTGTCCATCGATATCCTCTGATGGAAAATATTTTTTCTTTGCTGCATATCCCGCTGTCAAATGGAATAAATATTTTGATGAGCAAAAAACTTATTCAGATCTTCAGAAAATAACTCTTGAAGGACCGGCATACGATAGAACGGATATTTTTTGGGTAGATATAAAAATTATTGATCAACTGAAGGAAAAATAATTATTAATATATTGGAGATTGTTATGATTAAATCTAAGAGCGAAGTTATACTTATTCTAAGTATGCTTTTGTTTTTTACTCTATCGTTAATGGCGCAAGATATTCACGAAGCAGCGAAGAATGGAGACATTGAGATTCTGGAGAAGTTACTCAACGAGAATCCATCTCTGATTAATAGTCTGGATAAAGACAAAAATACTCCATTGCATCACTCAATCGACGAAGGGAAACTGGAAGCCGCTGTTCTATTAATCAATCACGGGGCTGATGTGAATGCTGTGAACTACAAAACAGAGACTCCTCTGCACCTAGCGTCTTACGATGGCAATGCAGCAGCTGTAAAGCTGTTACTTGAGAACAATGCCGATGTTACTTTGAGGGAAATGCGCGACCGCACTCCACTGTTCCTTGCTTGTAATTGGGGTAATGATTTGGAAACCGTAAGGCTGCTCATCGATGCAGGTTCTGATGTAAATGATAAGAACTCAAGGGGAGAAGTAATATTAAAAAACACATTGTATTATGGCAAGAAAGCAATCATTGACTTATTAATTGACCGAGGTGCAACAATTTCTGACGACGAAGAGACTCTCCGGAGAGTTCTATATGTTACTGTCTCGAATGGTATGGAAAGACCTTTTAACATTGCAGTAGAAAAGAGTAGAAAATTAGGTTTGGAGTGGTGGATGGGCATTCCTATGCACGCCTGCGCCAGGGGCGGTTCAGTGGAGATAGCAAAGGAACTTATAGAAAAAGGAGTCGATTTCAGACAAAAGAACATTTATGGTGTTGATCCTTTACATATTGCAGCCGAGAATGGAAAATATGAATTAGTGGAATTTCTGTTGGCTAAGGGAATGGATATTGAGAGTAAAAGCATTATCGGAAAGACTCCACTCCACTATGCCCAGGAAAATGGACATGATGAACTTGTTGCTTTGCTTATAAGCAAGGGTGCTTCACAAGCGCTTCCTGAATTTCCTGTTTTGAAGGGGGATTATTTGGGGCAGGAAAAACCGGGGAATAAACCTCAAATGTTTGCACCTGGCATAGTATCTAGTCATGGTTTTGATAGTGAGCATAGTCCGGCGGTATTTTCTCCCGATCTTAAGGAAGTCTACTGGACTCATAAATTCCGTGGACCGATACTTTTTATGGAACAGAAGAATGGTATTTGGACTGCACCTAAACCTGCACCTTTCTGTTCTGAATACGGCGACGGTGAACCCATTTTCTCTCCAGACGGTAAAAAACTATTTTTCCTTTCATTGAGGCCGCTAACACCTGAAGGTTCTGCCGGTAAGGAAAATATGTGGTATGTTGAGCGTATAGAGGATGCTTGGTCTGAACCTAAACCTGTTTCACCTTTGATCAATTCTTTTGATTTACACTGGCTTTTTTCAGTTGCTGGCAATGGAACGATTTACTTTCCATCTTCCAGCGGTAACAGTTATGGACAGAATGATATTTACAGTTCTAGACTTATTGATGGTGAGTATGAAGAGCCAAAAAATCTTGGGGATGTTATCAATGCAACAGGTATCGATCATACACCGTTTATTGCTCCCGACGAGAGTTATCTAATTTTTGTTTCATCGAGGGAATCACCATCATTTAGTGATAGTAAATTCTACATCAGTTATAGGAATGAAGATGGTTCATGGATGGAGCCCATTAATATGGGACCGGAAATAAATTCAAAACAATTTGCTCTTTGCCCTGCCGTAACACCGGACGGCAAATACATATTTTTCATCGGCTCCGGAGATATCTACTGGATGGATGCAAAGATTATCGAAGAGTTAAGACCAAAAAAATGAGGGAATATCAAATTGAAAAAAGCAAGACTCCTTTTTTGTTTTCTTGTTATGATTTTATAAACAGAGTGAAGGAATTTATTTAAAGAAAGTAAATGAATAAATTTTTTTAGGGAGAAATGAAAATGAAAATTATAACATTAACTATCTGCATAATTATCACGGCATTTAACATTGCAATATCACAAAACATCGTCAGCAAAGATCTTTCATGCAAAGAAGCATTTGAGCTAATTCAAGAACATCGGGGCGATCCCAATTTTGTTATAATCGATTTGAGACCTGAGAAGATGTATAATGAAGAACATATCGAGAATGCAATTTTCTTCGATGTGTTTTCAGACCAATTTGATGGTTGGGCGAACAGTTTAGATAAAGATAAGGTTTACCTATTGTACTGCACTATCGGTCAGAGAAGTAAAATGGGTTTGGAAAAGATGAAATCCATTGGATTTAAAAATCTTTATCATATGTATGAAGGAATAAGAGTCTGGAAAAGCCAAGGTTATCAAACAATTCAGAAATCTTCAGAGATTGCTCTTGTTGAAAAAGCAATTAACAATGTGTTCGGCTGGGCGATAAACAAAGATTTTGAATTATTTTTCAATACAATTGCAGACGATTCAAATTTTGTCAGTGTCACACCGTATAAGAGAGTAAAGTTCGGCGCACAAGCAGTTAAAAACGATACGGCATTTTGGGCGAGTCCAAACTTCAAAGCAATAAGGCATGAATTGCATAACTTGAAAATCAATTTTTCCAGCGGCGGTGATGTAGCCTGGTTTTACTGTGTGCTTGACGATATTAACACATGGAAAGGCGAGCCGGCTAACTGGGAAAAGGTGAGATGGACAGGTGTGCTTGAGAAACGAAACGGGAAATGGAGAGTCGTACAGCAGCATTTCTCGTGGCCGAATGAAGAATAGATTCTGATACAGCAATTACGAAATAAGTAAGTTTTCCGATCAGTTTATCATACTCCTTCTATCAAATGGAGACAGAAGGGAAAAAGTGCTTATCGTATTACCCTGTTGGAATTATCTAGGAAGAAAAATTACATTTTTTCGAGTACAACCATTCTGCATTTTCCAAAGTCTTACTTTGAAAATATTATATATACCAGCATCTTCATTTTTAACTCGGAGTGTTCAAATCTATTTGTATTATTTAAAATTCTGGGGGTATGATGAAAGTAAGATTAATAGCAATAATCTTGTTATTGCCTATTTCTTTATGGAGTCAAGTTGAACTGACTCAAGAAAACAGAGAGGAAATGGTAGAATCTGTCTGTCAATTACTCAAGGATAATTACGTCTTTCCCGATATCGCAGAGCAATTGTGCGATACACTTCACAATAATCTGGAAAAAGGTGAATATAACGTTGATACTTATGATGAATTATCGGATTTGTTTTCGCGTGATCTTAAATCGGTTAATAATGATCTTCATTTGAATGTTTGGAGCATTCCTCCGGACAGGTACAACCGCAACACAGAAAAAGTAGATCCCATTATCACACAATTGAATATTATCCGTACCAATGCAGAAAGGGGATTCGATTTTAAGAAGGTTGAAATTTTGGAAGGGAATATAGGCTATTTGGAATTAACGAAATTTAAGTCCATTCCCGATCCGCAGTTGGAAAGAGTTCTGGAAGGTGCTATGAACTTCCTTTCTTGTTGTTCGGCGTTTATCCTTGATTTAAGAAGAAATACTGGTGGTAACCATTGGATGATTCGGAAATTTATGAGTTATTTTTTTGAGGATCAGGTACAACTTACTGGACGGTACACAAGAATTTCCGGCGGTGTGAAGGAGTCGTTTACAAAAGAAAATTTTCATAATCGGCATTTAGTAAATATTCCTTTGTTTGTTCTTGTAAGTTCTCGGACAGTTTCCGGACCGGAAAATGTTGCTTATGATATGCAGGTGTTAAAACGAGCAACCATTATTGGAGAAAAAACTAAAGGAGCCGCTAATCCATCGTATTTTTACAGAATTAAAGAAAAACTCCTCGTTTGCATTCCTTATGGTTATGCTGTTAATCCGGTTACAAAATCAAATTGGGAAGGAACGGGTATAACACCCGATGTTCTCGTATCAGCCGATTCGGCATTAACAACAGCTATCTGTATGGCAAAGGAAGCTGCCGAGAAAGTGCAGAAGAGAGAGCAAGGAAAGGTGGATAGTCTCATCGTTGTTCTTCAGGATAAAATGAAGCAGGTTGAATCTCTATTGGAAAATGATTTTGATAAGGCGGAAGAACTCTTTAGTAAAACTTTGGATGAGTTTTACAAAATCGAATATATGAATCAGTATTTATTACTTGATTGGTTAGACAGTTATCAAGCTGACGGTAATACGGCTGCTTGTGAGATGATAAGTAAACAAGGCGTCAAGCGCTATCCTGAAGATGATAGATTTTATTCCCGGTTGGGAGATGCTTATTACAAAAAAGGAGATCTTGAGAATGCGCTGCAGGTTTATTCAGATCTGTTGAAATTGAATCCGAATGATCAAATTGTTAAGAATAAAATTGAAGAAATTCGTAAGGGGATCCAGAATTAATATATATGTGAATTAATTTTATTTTATTCATTATTATTGAGTTTATCCGGTGATGATTCATTCTACTGCTTTTATGAGATCATGGATTTTCACCGGATAATACACATTTGAAATACTGCGGCTAAATCCACTCCCTGAGAACTTCACAAGTTAATCCTTGTAAAATATCCAAATAAATAATATTATAACCGCTGAAAAACAAGAGTATCAAATTGTGGCTAATTAATTTTCTTTTTGCTTTTATTTTGGCATTTCCCCTGTATTCTCAGCGGGGTGTAGTACAAATAAACACCGATCTTGATTCCTTCATTCGATTAAAAAGTGTGAGTTTGTTAAGTGATGCGGGCTTTGACCGATGGAATCTCAATTTAGGCAGCAACAATTTGCAGGTTATTAAGCTTGGTGTTGATGCCCAACAATCGCTCAATTCATTCCCGGGTATTGTGTGGCTCGCAAAAGAATTTGGAATTAACGAAACGTTCGGCTTCGATAAAGAATTGGCATTGAATCTTATTAACATCGGCAGTGCAAACGAAGTTTACTGGGATAATTTTTTAATAGGCAAAAAGGGTTCGATAGGAAATCCCGCTATTGAAGATGGGGAACAGGTTGTGCAGGTATTGAAGGTCCCTTATGATTTAGCGATGAAAGGACATCATCGCTTATTGATAAAAGTATATAATCCTCCAGGGATTTCAAATCAGTTGATGAGTAGTATCGAAGTCGGTTTCAACATGTTTTTCATGGGGCGGCAGATTGAAAGAAATTACATGAAAATATTTTTCATGTCTATTCTATTCGCATCAGCTGTATACTATTTGGTTCTCTTTTTCGGTTTCAATAAGAATGTTGCTTATTTGTTCTTCAGTATTTATTGCCTCGCCAGTTCTTTCAAAGTCTATTTTTTACCTTACTGGTTGTTTGATAGTTCATATGCGACTATAGATTACAGTAATCCCCTGTTATCAGTAACCATGTACATTATATCACACTTTGCATTACTGGTGTTTTTAGTGATTAAGTTTTCATTACATAAAAGTCACAAAATAATTTCAATCGTTTTAATTTTATCTCCGTTTATATTTCCGCTGATCAGGGAGTGGTGGCACTATAATTTACTTATAGCCCTAACATTGGGTATCCCTTTATATGCATTAATAAAGAAAAAGCCGGGGAGTATTTATATTTCCGTAGGTGTGCTTGGATTGATTGTTATTAGCCATCCTAGTGGAATAGGCAATTTATGGCACGGGTACCCGCTTGGTATTTTGTTTTTAGTAATCTTCGTTTCAATTTTATCTGCAACTGAAATCGCGGCACAGTATCGCAAACATAGGGAAGCTGTGCTAAGAACCGTACGACTCGAAAACGAACTCCTTAAAAGGAATATTCAGCCGCATTTTATTTTAAACACTCTTGCCTCGTTGGAAGGGATAGTGGAAAAAAATCCCAAGCGTGCGTCAAAATTTATTCATGCATTGGCGGAAGAATTTCAGATGTTCTCGAAAGTATCGGGAGAAAAGCTCATCCTGTTATCGGATGAAATGAAAATTTGCAATGCTCATCTCCAAATAATGGAATACCGTAAAGGTGCAAAGTACAAATTCAACGTACAAGGTTTGGACGGCACAGAACGTGTGCCCCCGGGTATATTTCATACATTAGTAGAGAATGGTACTACTCATGGTTATGTAAAAAAGAAAGAAGGAGTATTCAATCTCGCGAAAGAAGTTGGAGATGGATTTACACGCTATGTCTTTTTCAATGACAGCGAGAATCCTGAAGTAAAAGAGGAAATTAAAAAAGGAACGGGCATAAAATATATTGAAGCTCGTTTGGAGGAATCTTTCCTCGGTTTGTGGAAATTAAAGTTTGGACCTGTTGATGACGGTTGGGAAGTAATAATAGATATCTATGAAAGGAGTAAGAAATGATTGTAGTTATTGTAGAAGATGAACCTTTCATTGCCGAACGAACCGAACGCCTGGTGAAAGAAATTTTGAAAAATAAATTAACAAGAGTTGTAATCAAAGAATCCCTCCCCGGCGCAATGCATTATTTAAATGAACATCAGATTGATTTGCTTCTTCTAGATCTAAATCTCAGCGGTAAAGACGGATTCGAGTTATTAAAAAAAGCAGTAGCAGGATCGTTCCACACAATAGTTATTTCAGCTTATACCGATAGAGCGATAGAAGCCTTTGAATACGGTGTGCTTGATTTTATCGGTAAACCTTTTACAGTTGAACGTCTCAAGAAAGCATTTGATAGGCTTAATAATGTTACAATGAAGAATAAATATCCGACGAAATATATCGCAGTACGTAAAAATGAAAAACTGCAATTGATTGATGTTGATAAAATTAATTATATAAAAGGTGCCGGAATATATTCCGAAATTGTGTTGATGGACGGCTCTGTCGAACTTCATAATAAATCGTTAAATAAACTGGATGTGATTCTCCCTTCCAATTTTATCCGAACGCATAAATCCTATATTGTAAATGTTAGATATATTAAAAGTCTCTCGACACTTGGCGGCAGCAAGTATGAACTGGAGCTTACCTCTGGAGAAATTCAACCGTTAAGCCGGCACAAGTATAAAGAAATTAAAGAGATTCTTTCAAAGTAATCATCATTTTTTCGGTTGCATCAATCCGTCAATTACAGCACTTCAAAAGCCTCCTGAGATTTTGAAAAGTAAATTCTTCAATTCATTCATCCTTCAATTTAATATTGCGTGTGTAATCAACAAATAATAGGAGAAATGAGATGAAGACATTAAATGTAATTATTCTGATGCTCATGGTTGTTGCAGCATTTTCGAATTGTGTTGCTCAATCTATTGAATCTGACGAAGCAGCAATTACAAAAGTAATTGAAAAAGCCTATATAGGCGGAGCGTTCAATGATAAGGATACAAAAGCAATGGAGATGGGCTTTCATAAGTCTTTCACAATTCAAGCAGAACATGAAGACGAATTTGAAGTTACAACCTTGAATAAGTGGATTGATGAACTCAATAGCTGGAAAAGCGGAGAAGCCAGTGAAGGAGGTCGGACCAAAGACTGGAATATTGCTGCTAAAGCTAAAGTTAATATTGTAGCTGTTTACGGAGATGCTGCAGTTGCGCGTGTCGATGTAACTTTCAGTACGGAGCATATTTTTACTGCGTTTTTAACATTGCATAAGTTTGACGATGGATGGATGATCGTAAATCTATTAGCAGCTCATGATGGTGATGAATAATTAATTAATGGTATTAAATAATTGGGGGAGAAACATACCTAGAAATTAAGGAGTTATTTATGGTGCCTAATATATTATCGCGAACGATTGCAGTAGGAGCTGTTCTGTTAAACTTCACATTGCTTGCTCAAAACAAATATAAACAGCAGGAAGCAATTGCAGTACGAATCAATCAACCGATTGAACTAAACGGTAAGCTTGATGATCCTGTTTGGAGTAGTGCAATCCCTTTCCTTTTACAACATGAAGTACTTCCCGGTGATAATTTACCTGCACAACAAAAAACAATAGTAAGAGTTCTTTATGATGATGAGAATATTTATTTCGGATTTGAATGTTTTGATTCCAATCCAAGTATGATAAGAGCAAACATTACCGACCGAGATAAGATATTTAATGATGACTACGTTGAAATTATTCTAGATACTTATTGTGATTATCAAAAAGGATATTCCTTTGCTGTAAATCCTTTCGGTGTTAAAGGGGACAAACTCATTTACCAAGATGAGGAAGATGAAAACGCCGACTGGATTTGGCATTCCGCAGCATCTATAAATGAGAGAGGGTGGACTGCTGAATTCGCGATTCCCTTTTCAAGTTTATCTTATTCCCAAAAGGAAATTCAAACTTGGGGTCTCCATATCTTCCGTTATCTTCCCCGAAGCAGCATGACAAAACTATCCTGGATCCCCATGGATCGAAATGACCCTGGGTATTTGTCTCAAGCCGGCCTACTTACCGGGTTAACAAATCTTAAATCAACCGGCGGGGTGGAAATACTTCCTTATGCAATGGGGCAGCAGTCGGGTGCGCGAACGAATTTGAGTAACCCATCTTCAAATTTTGTATATGATAAATTTGAAAGCAGGTTCGGTGCGGGAATAAAATATGCGCCTAGTACTGACTTTACCTTGGATGCCGTTATCAATCCGGATTTCAGCCAAGTAGAATCGGATGCCGATCAAATCAGCGTTAACACAACCTTTGCTCTTCTGTATGACGAAAAGCGACCTTTCTTTTTAGTCGGGCGCGAGTTGCTTAGCAGTCCGATGTATTATTCGAGATCAATCAACGATCCATTGGTAGCGGCGCGCGTGCATGGCAAAAGTGGTTCTCTTTCTTATTTGGCAATGAGCGCTTATGATAGGAATACAGTGGTTGTACTCTCAGGGCAAGAAAGGAGTACAACGGTTGCAAGTAACTTAAAGTCGCTGGCGAACATCGGACGTGTAAGATACGAATTCGGAAATGAATCATATCTGGGGGGAATGATTTATACAAGAAATATTTCCGATGCGCATAATTATGTGATTGGTATGGACTGGAATTACAAATTTTGGGGTAATTGGTATTTCGGAGGTGAAGCGTTTTTAAGCAACACGAAAGAATTGAACGACCCGGCGGTGTGCAACTCAGCTAGGCAGTTTGGAGATACCGGGCACGACGCTGCTTTTAACGGAGAAAATTATTGGGGCTATTCATTAATTGCTTGGGTGGTCAATACAACAAGATCATACAAGTGGTCAATTAGTGCAGTTGATATTTCGCCCACGCATCTTTCATATAACGGAATTTTGACGGTTAACGGTTATAGAGCTCTCTACGCTAAGATCGATCACATTTTTTATCCGCAAAATTCTTTTATTGACAAAGGAACGATCGGTTTTAATTCTTCCATTAGGTTCAATTATGAAGGGCCGAAACGGATACAATTCTTCATACCGCAAATGACATTAATTTTGAAAGGGCAAACCACAATAAACGCGTCATATTTTTTAGTTTATGATGAATTGTTCAACGGCATTATGTTTAAAGGGCAGAATCAACTTCTATTCGGTATTGTTTCCCGTCCAATTAGCGAGATTTCTTTGACTGCAGAGGGGACAGTAGGGAAATTTATTTATAGAACTGTGTCACCAATTATGGGTGAGGGACATAAACTTTCGGCAAATTTAACACTAAAGCCGAATGAAAAACTTGATATCACATTTTCATATTCACGTGCGAGGTTATCAAATGTTGATTCGAGCGATCTTCTATATGATGGAAATATTTATAGACTTGTCGGAATTTATCAATTTTCACAGGAATTGTTTTTTAGAACAATCATACAGTACAATACTTTTGACAACACATTTCAGTTATATCCGTTGGTAAGTTACAAGTTAAATGCATTTACAACTTTCTTTGCCGGGGTGACCAGCACATTTCAAGACTACAAGGAAGATGTGGGCATAATAAATACCGGTCAACAATATTTTATTAAACTTCAGTATTTGCTGGGTATATAAATTTGGATTTTCATTAGAGGAGAGAATAATAAAGCGGCAGGGTAGCGACTGCCGCATATTTTTTTAAATTGAGTTTCTAATAAAATTGATCAACTCTAGGCGGCTCCTCAAATTTAATCTTTTATAGATGCGACTTACATAATTCTTTACTGTCTGGTGCGAGATGAAAAGTTCATCGGCAATTTGTCGATTACTCCTGCCGCCGATCAATAAACGCATCACTTCTTTTTCTCTTTCCGTAAGATCGACGCTGTTAAAAAAGTTTTGAAGTTTCTCTACACATGAATCATTAGGTTCGAATATATTTTTTCTTGATCCGAAATATGTGTGCAAATAAAATGTAGGTAAAAATAG
>CAZKNM010000024.1:5847-12831 GCA_964554135.1 uncultured Melioribacteraceae bacterium | reverse complement strand
GTTATTTTTACATGATGAACATGACAAACCTGCTAAAGCAACAAAAAAAACAATTATTGTAAGATGCCGCCAGGCCCCGATGTTAACAGGTAAAAGCATTAAAAAACACCATGCCGCATAACCGGAAAATAAAATTGTTATAAACCTTCGGGAATAGATTTGAACACTGTGTTTTAGACTAGCGGTTTTATGAAATCCGAAAAGTAGTATGCTTAACTGAATCAATGGTAAGATATACAAGAAAAGTATCCAGAGAATGTGCGATGGGAGGTAAGTAATTTTTTGAAAACGGAAAATTAAGTTGGTGAAACTTAGAATCGTAAGAATTAATACTGCTACTAAGAATGCATTTCTCCTTTTGCGTGTAAATTCAATTTCGATTAATCTCATAATCGTGGAATAAAGAAAGAACAAGGCAAAAAGAGCACATGGAAATCCTAGCAAATCCCAGAAAATGTGGTAAACAATATCAACGCTTTGTTGAGTAAATTCAGGTCCGAGAAAAAAGATCCAGTTAAAAGATATCCAGTCGAAGAAACCTGATATCACGGAGCAAATAAGGAAATAGAGATAATAATGAAGAAATAACAGCTTATAATTTTTAATCAATCGAAAGGCAATTCCGATTGTAACAATTCCCAATATTAGTGCAAAAAGATTCAAGAAGGTTACGATTATGTTCAATCTATTCTCTCAATAATTACGATACACTATCAGATATTAAGTATTACGTTGAAAAGATTCTCGGCAGTTTTGAAAAAACTTAGACAATTATATTAGTTAACTCCTGTTGAAAATATTTACTCGGGTAAAAATCCGCAAGAGTCAATTTAATGAAAATCGGTAATCATTGCTAATTTGTGATTAGAGAGCTAAATCAGATTGATACAATTGATTTGATGAGAATTACTAAGTGATATTTTGAAAAGTATAATCGGAGTGTAATATTTATACCGGGAATAAAATTAATACATGAAAATTTAAGGATGCCACTTTAATTACCAGAGTGAAATATTTTTTCTTTCAATCTAAATCGACAATTATTTCTTTGAACAATGTAGCTTTTCGGTTCTTGTAATTTGCATTTTTATGTTGATTAAAATTTTACAATTTATTTTCGTATTTAATCAATAAATTCAACTATAATAAGGAATGTGTACATGGGTAAAGCCGCAAAACTATCGGTTTCGCTGATTATTGTTTTATTCAGCTTGAATCTTTATGCTGATCAAATTAATACGGGTGCAGATCAAGATGTAATCACAATTTTATTTATAGGAAGCAGTTATCTAAATTTCCATAATCTTCCTGCGGTATTTGAAAATCTTGCAATTTCAGCAGGTAAAGATGTTTACATTGACCGCAGACTTATAAACGGTACCTATCTTGATTTTCATGCTTCAAGTGAGGAAACCGAATTAAAAATTCGGGAACAGAAATGGGACTATATAGTTTTACAGGGAGCCGGATCAAACTTGGCTTACCCTGATGAATTTCCCGAGCATCCTGTTGAACCGTCTCTTGTAACTCTTGAACAGAAAATTCACTCGAACTCAGCCGAAACAAAAATGATTTATTTTATGCCATGGGCGTTTGAAGACGGGATGACCTGGTACCATGGATGGTCGGATACTTACTTTGATATGCAGCAAATTATTTTTGAAAAGACGCTGCAGATGGCAAATGCAGTTGACTTTGTTATTGCTCCGGTTGGATGGGCTTTCCGTTCCGTTATGCTTGAGAATAATCAACTTCACTACTTGTATTTATCGGATTATAACCATTCTTCGGTCAAAGGAACTTATCTGGCAGCATGTGTGCTTTATTCCACTATTTTAAAAGAAAGCTGTATCGGTAACGCATATTCCGGGGAGGTGACTTATGAAGAGTCAGTGTATTTTCAGACCGTTGCTTCAACAACTGTACTCGATAATCTTGAATTATGGAAAATAATTTCTACCGGGGTTGAATACAAAGACAAAATTCCTGTGCGTTTTAATCTCTATCAAAATTATCCGAATCCTTTTAACGGGGGTACTAAAATTGGATTTGGATTGAAAAGAGATGAATTTATCTCTCTTACGGTATATGATTCGTTAAGCAGGCAAGTAGCGGTTCTAGTAAGGGATGAATTACCTGCGGGTGAACATTTTGTGAGTTTTCATTCTGAACAATTATCAAGCGGGGTGTATTACTACCGATTAAATTCGGGATATCATGCATTAACGAGAAAGATGATATTGTTGAAGTGATATTTTCAAGTAACTATTTATTTATTGTGTAAGTATTCGTAATTTATGTTGCATCTCATAAAAGTGGGGGGAAAATGAAATCTATCAATCTAAAAGAGAAGCACTCATTATTTACAAAACAATGGCATCCGCACTTGATTGTCGAAGGGAGCAGTCTGCAAGTATATCTATCGAAGATACAGGGTGAATTTGTAATGCATACTCATGATAACGGCGATGAATTATTTTATGTGCTGAAAGGGAAAATGGAAATGTGTTTTAAAGACAAGACTGTTCCGGTGAGCGAAGGAGAATTAATCCTTGTACCGAAAGGTGTAGAGCATTGCCCTAAAACCGCTCCTAATGAGGAAGCGCATTTATTGGTAGTTGAGCCGCTCGGGACAACTCATACAGGGAATGTACAGCACGAAAAAACCGTTAAAGAATTTAACAGAATCTAAAATTTGTTTCTCTTAGTTAATCGGCTGTCGTTTATCCCGGCAGCCGATTTTTTTATGTGTTCTTGTTGAATTCTTTTTCTATATCTTCTCCGGTCAGCGATTCGTCCAAATATTTGTTTTTATCGATATTCATCCAGCGCAGGTTAACTCTACGACGGCAGATTCTGTGTATGTTCAACAAATGTCGTGTAGAAATATTATCGGTCGTGCTGTTCTTTCCTCCCGAACCGCAGCTTAAAGTAAACGATGGGCGTAGCGTATTGTACATTCCACCTAAAGCTCCTTGTGTTGAAGGAGTGTTTACCAATATCCTTGCAACATCTAAAGCTTTGGAAAAATATTCTATTCTTTCGGGATCGTTGGAATAGATGACGGCAGTATGGCCAATACCACCGAAGCGAGCAATTTCAGCGCATCTTTCTATAGCCGATTCAAAATCTTCTTCAATGTAAAATGCAAGAATAGGCGCAAGAATCTCGGCGGATAATGGATGATTGCGGGAAACATCACTGAGTCTAGCTATCAGAATAGATGTATTGGCTGGAACTTGAATGCCTGCTTTCTCCGCAATGTGTTGAATCGATTGACCGACGACTGCAGCCGACATCATACCTCTTTCTTTGTCGTATGCAATTCGACCGACTTTTTCGATTTCTTCATCCGAAAGAAAGTATGCTTTCTGATTTTTGAATTCATTAATTGCTTTGTCGGCAATTTCTCTCTTGACCACAACGGACTGTTCGCTTGCGCATATCGATCCGTTGTCGAATGTTTTTGACATTATTATATTCCAAACCGCAAACGGAATGTCTGCCGTTGCGCCGATATAAACCGGGACATTCCCCGCTCCCACTCCAATTGTTGGTGTGCCGGAACTATAACTTGCTTTAACCAAGTCGCCCGTTCCTGTAGCTAAAATCAAAGCCAGTTTACGGTGACTCATCAATTCTTTTGTCTTCATCAAGTTGGGTTTAGTCAGCCACTGAATGCAATGCTCGGGCGCTCCCGCTTTCAATGCTGCTTCGTAACATATCCGGGCTGTCTCTGCAACGCAGTTTTTTGATATTGAATTGGAACTGATAATTAGCGGATTGCGCGTTTTCATTGTTATTAGAATTTTGAAAATTGCAGTTGATGTAGGATTGATAACCGGAATAAGTCCGAGAATAGGACCAATGGGTTGAGCCATTTCTATAATGCCCGTATTTATGTCCTCGGAGATTACACCGACCGTCTTTTCATTTTTGATGCTTTCATAAACCAGCAATCCGGCAATAACATTTTTTGCAGTTTTATGCTGCCAGATTCCCAATTCTGTTTCTTCGGCAGCCATCTTTGCCAGCCGTACGCGGTTATCCATCGCCGCCAAATAAACACTTCTAAGTATGCGGTCTGTTTGTGCTTGATCTAATTTTCTAAATTCTGAAGCTGCAGATTGTGCCCGCTGCATGATCTCTTCGGTTGCTGCCATATATATTTATCCTATTATTCTTGTTGGATTAAATGATTTTACACTTCGATTAAACAAAGTTATACTTCGAAATTTTCGGATTAATATAAGACTAGAAGATCGAAGAAATCAACTACTTTATTACTTGTTTAGTACAAAGCCTATAACCGGGACCTAGACAAAAGAAATTATCATACCTTGTGAATCCGCCTCCGGGGACGGCGTTCCCGTGAAGTATAATTAGAGACAAACACTCAATGAGATAATTGACGACGCAATCACACTGTACTTATAAATTCTTTGTACTGCGAATTTAATTTTCCTACATTTATAACCAAGTTCTTTCAACTAAAAATAAATCCAATAAGGAGTAATTAAGTATTTCATTTATCTTTTAAATAGGTGATGCATGCTTAGTAAAGAACTAAACTCCGAGATAGAAAGACTAATCAAATCACCCCTTAACATGCAGGAGTTTGCAGATATTGCGTCACCCGAAGAAAACTGGCGCGTTATTGATAAGAACATACCGGTTCCACGCGGTGTCGGATTCGCGGCGGAAGATTGTCCCGCTTGCTTCGATACAATTCGCCTGATTTATGATAAATTTTCTCAAGGTAATGAGAAGCTGCCGTTGATCTGTCCTCATTGTAAGGCTGAACTGGTTTGTGTGCTTGAATTTATGGGTTATACTAGTGAGATAAGTCTCGAAGAAAAAACGGATGAGTGATAGTTATCCTTTATTTTTTGTGAAGATGAAGGGACATTGAATCAATGCCCCTTTTTTTATTAATCTATTTTTGGGGGATTATAAAACTCAGAATCGGAACCGAGACAAAAGAAATTATCATGCCGATTGAACCCGCCTCCGGAGACGGCATGCCCGTGAAGTATAAGTAGAGACAAACACTTAGTGAAATTATTGACGACGCAATCGCACTGAACTTGTGAATTCTTTTAGTGAACAGTCCCCACACAAACGGACCGAGAAAAACCGAACCGATTGCCCCCCATGAAATTCCCAAGATACTTACGATCGTTGCAGGTTTGAAATAAGCCAAAATAACGGAAATCAGTACGAACAATCCGCTGCAGGTTCTCATTAGTAATGTCAGCTTCCGGTCAGAAACATTTTTATTAATAAAACCCGCGTAAATATCTTTTGCAACCGAAGAACTGGAAATAAGAATTAGTGCAGCCAGCGTAGACATTGAAGCGGATAGAATTAATAAGAGAATTAAAATTGAAAGAGTATTGGGGATGACATTAACGAGAAGTTCCGGCATCAGTGCGTCGAAAATCGGTTTGCCGTCGGCAAATGCGGCAGGATTATTTTCCGGTGTTAGAAAATACCTGGTTGCCGATCCAGTAAAATACGCTATTCCTCCAACTAAAATTGCAAACAGTGTCGAAGCTATCATTCCTATCTTGATCGAATGGTTGTCCTTGATTGCATAAAACTTCTGCACAAGCTGGGGCATCGCGAAAGGAGCGGCGCTGGTCAATATTACAAGTGAAAGCAGAGGCCACCACCCGGGAGGACCAATTACCTCGGTTAGTTTCGGATCGATTGATGAAAGTCCGTTTGTAATATTTTCCAATCCGCCCGCTGTACCAATGGTTGTAAAAAATAAAACTAAGACGCCGACGGTCATAATAATTCCGAACACAACATCTATCATTGTCATTGATTTATAACCACCCATCACCAAATATAGTGCGGTGAAAAATCCCATGAAGAGAAGTGCGTATGTATATTCTATTCCGAATGTAGCTTTGAAGAGAAACGACAAACCCATGAATACCGCGGCAGAGTAGGGGATGAAGAATACAAAAATCACGATGGACGAAAATAATTTGTATGGCTTGCTTTCGTATCGTTTCTCGAAAAATTCCGGCATTGTATGAACGCCGTACTCTGTAGACATTTTTTTAATTCTCGGTCCAACCAGCCACCATACTGCAAGTACACCGACAAAAGCATTCCCCAGCGCAATCCACAAACCGGAGTAACCGAAACTCCACCCGATTTTACCTGCGAATCCTATAAAGAGCACAGCCGAAAAATATGCAGCGCCGTATGTAAAGGCAGTCATCCATGCGCCGATCTTTCCTCCGCCGAGAAAATAATCGGAAAAGGATTTTGTCCCTTTCAATCCTTTAATACCTACAAAGAGTATTATCGATACATAGACCAGGATAACAATAATTTTGAATATCATTTACTTCTCCTTGTTGATGTAAGGGAATAAAATGCACATGACTAGTAAACAAAAATTATCTTTGAATTGTCCCGACATTTATGTCGGGATTGCTAAATCTAACTAAGAAACAGGACTTTAGTCCAAGTAGCTAATATTTGGGCTAAAGCCCAAGAATTTTCGAGTGATTATGTTTCCCCGACTTGAAAGTCGGGGAAATAAACGCAACAGAAATTTTATAAAAGCAAATTGTTCTCTATTCTTTTTAAACTATAACTGGTACATCGCTTCGATTCTGAACCAGTAATAACCGTCGGCATCGGGAGAATAAAAATTACCCGGCCAGAATTTTTCAAGAAGAATGTGCCCGTTCAATTGTTCCAAAAATTTATAATTCAATTTGACGATTAATAACTCACCGCGGTTTTTACCTCCGCCGCTCGGCAGCAGACTTATATCACTCATCGGGTACTGCGCAAGCATGTGGTGATAATCGATATCAAGGTTTATGTTTTCGAGAATGTCGAATTCAACCGAACCGTAGATTGAGATGAAATTGCTCCAATATGCAACCTTACCTCCATGCTCGAGGATCAGTGTATAGATATAAGATTCACTCCACTTTGGCCATCGGCTGAAAA
>CAZKNM010000024.1:0-5837 GCA_964554135.1 uncultured Melioribacteraceae bacterium | reverse complement strand
CCCAGCTTTCGTTATTTACAGTAGCCGGATCGTCGCCGGATAAATATATAAATCCCGCCGTTGCTTTTTGCGGAAGAGGAAGCCCCCAACTCGGTTTGTAATCCAGGTATGCGTAACCGCCTATTCCTTTACGTGTGTCGCTGCCGTAGTTTCCGATCTGGTATGCGGCTTCTGCTGTAACGGAGTATTCATTATCAATAAGATAGTCCAATCTAAATCCAACCGTGTTGAACCTCGATGCGATGGAATCTTGCTCAGTTGAGTTGATAAGTTTTCTTATTATGTATGCATCGAAACCTGCATGCTTGAACTTACTGGTGTAATACATTCCTATTCCCGTTTCAGGTTGTTCTATCAGCATCTGTTCGCGGTCGTTTATAACCGGCAGTATGTTGTCTTTTACGGGTTGATATGTATAAAAGAGAGTAGCGTTATCGTTTTCCCCCATATTAAAGTCCGCTCTTAACGCATTGAAATAGATTGAGCGGGAGCCGTCCAGCGGGTGACCGTCCATTACAACGAAACCTTCACCGAGCATTATGTTCTGCCTGCCTAACGTAAACGAAACCGAATTGCTCGGTGAATACTTCACGTACAGGTTATCGAAGAAAAATTCGTTGATGTTGAATTTGATTTCCGGTTTGAAGTAATGGCGGAACTCGTTCGTGATTTTTAACGCAAACTCCAGGTTATCGAACGGAAACCAATTTGCATTAAGCGATGTACGGAAGCGCATGAAAGTATTATCCGCGTCTTGTGTATTGTTGAGCGTGACTGCATTGTCCCATGTAACGAATCTAACACGTTCCATAAATCCTAGTTTGAAATTTGAGTCGTTTGATTGGGCAGTAGTTGAACCTGCGTAAAGAGATAAGAAAAAGAGGGGGATGAAAAGGAGATTTCTCTTCATAAAAATTTCTGTATTTAATTTGAGAAAGATAGAATATTATTATTTCAACCGTCTGCAATTTACGAACTGCATTACTTAATAAGAAATGAATAATTTTAGGACTAACTCTATGTTTTGAGAGATATTATTCTTAGTGAAACTAGAGATAAGCCGAAAATAGGAACAGTTTTAATTAATGACAGAGAGAAATATTGATTTTGAATATTTTAATAAATATGTTGACAATAAATTTTCTACAGTAAACTATTCCGGTTGCCTCCACTTTGGGGGGAAGGTTGTTGGTGGAAAAGAAAATATTATAAAGCTTTGTTAAAAGTGGGGATAAATATGACAAGAAGAAAAACTAAAAATATTACTGGAATTTCAAGGATTGAAGGATTTCCTGTTCACGATGCGTACGTGGCTTTTATTTGCATCAACTGTAAAGAATTGGACACGATTTATATTGGTAATAAATTAATTGATCCGAAGGAAGCATATGAAAATGCCCTTTGGAAATGTGAAAAATGCAATTTTATACATTCTAAAAATACTGACATACCATTTGCTAATTGGAAAAAGAACTTTCGCAAAGCTAATTCATTACAAGCACAAAGATTTTGGCGTTCATTTTTCCTAACTAGTACCGAGAATCCTGATGCCTTTTGGAAAAGATGTGGAGCCTGTGATAGAATTTTACCATTTCATTCATTCAGTAAACATATCGGTTGGGGTCCATTAGAACGTCAAATGGAATGCAGAGCATGTAAAGGTGCAATAAATGCAGAGTTGAATCCAAAACGAACTAAGCAACAACTGCATGAATCATCTGTAAGGCGTAGAATTGCAGATATTTTATTAGCTGATGAAAATGAAAAAATAGATTTTAATGATTTATTTAAACGTTTTGGCAGTAAGTGCTTCAAGACAAAGAAACCCTTGGATATTAATAAGCGAAAGACTTGGACTATTGATCATATATTACCATCAAAGTATTTATATCCATTATCAGTCTCCAATGCAGCACTGTTATCTAAAGAAGCAAATGATAACAAAAGAGATCGATTACCCAGTAAATTTTATACTAACAATGAATTAATAGAATTAGCTAAAATAACTGGTGCAGATTTAACTCTTTTAACTAGCGAACAACCTATTATTAATCCTAACATTGATGTTAATAAATGTGTAACTAGATTTTTAACGGTTCGCGAAAGATCTGACTTAATAAAACGAATATATGAATTGAAAAAAATGTTAGTTTCTTATGACCTAGTAGATAAGTTGTCAGAAGAAAACAAAAAATTACTTGGCATTAAAGAATGACTTATTGTTTTTTTAGAAATAGGTACTGATGTACTTTAACAGTACCCTGATCTTTTATTCCGAAGTTTTCGTTATCGGATACATTCTCGTTAAAATAACCAATAACATTAAAATATTTTTCCGCAATTGGAATTAAAAGTTCTGCCATGTTTGCTTTTTTTGAAAAACCCAGATGCAAAATCATATTTCCTTTTTCTTTTAACAAGTCAGACATTGTTTGAAAAAATGAATTATATATTTGAATGTTTTGTATTTGTTTTGTCTCTAAGTAGGATTCTTTCTTTGTTTGAAAGTCATCTCTATCCCATCCAGAAAACCACATTCTTATCCAATTAGCCATATAAAATCTTGTTGAATCATAGAACGGGGGTGAAGTTATAACTAAATCAACTGATTCACTTCTAATTTTTTTATCTAACTCAGCATAATCTCCCTGAAAGACTCTATATTTATTGTTATTGAAATTATTTTTATCAATAATGGCTCGGTTAACTTTTTCCTTTAATTTTTCAATAAGATTTTTATATACAAATTTACCTTTTGGGGCAAATGGAGTAATCGGATGTGAAGTTCGTGAAAGTGCGTAAGGTCTATTACCATGCAGTATATGAAGCAAACTTGAAAAAACAAAAGCATAATTCTCATTTATAATTCCTCTTTGAATAAAATATTTTCTAGCTGAAAGAATTTCTTTGAACGTATCTTCGTGGTAATACTCTTGAAGTTTTTTATTGAAACCAAAATTGCTTCTTTCAATCTCTAAATTAGAAATAACATCGTAACTTATAAATTCTTCTAGGGATTTAATAATTTTTGAGCATTCGATGTTATTTACTATTCCTATTTTTGCTATTGTGTTTGCATAAGCTATTAAGCTAAGATCATTAGCATAAATGTATCTATTCTGTAAACTGGCCTCTAAAGGAATTGTGCCAACGCCAGACAATGGGTCAAGTATTATTGAATTTTCGTTCGAAAAATATTTTATTAAAAAATGAGCAATTGCAGGCTTAAGCTTCCCTTGATAAGAGCACAATGAATGCAGATTATTTCCCCAGTTTCTTTTTGCAAATGGATGCTTTCTATAGGGAATTTCATCTCTGAATTTTTGCCAGTTTTTAATTACAAGGTCACTTTCTTTAATACTTGCAGTGATATTATTATCATAATTTTGCGAATGATATTTTGTGCCATTCTTTTTAGTAAAATGTATTAACCATTGTCCTAATTGTGTGCCATTTTTTGAAAATCTATTGCGAATTTTGGTTTTATTTACCAAATAAAAGCCTTCCCTCTGAGCAACTTCTTCTAGCAAAATATCGGTTGGTACATGAATGTTATTAAATATAGAATCACCAATATCAAAATAAAAATTACCACTATCTTCTAGTACATTATAAAGGTTTTTTAAAACAATACCCATATCGTAAAAATAATGTTCAACTAACCTTGGGATTCTTTTATCATAATTATTTTGTTCTAGTTGTTCAATTATTGTGTTTAGTTGTTCTATATCCGTTTTGTTTAGTTTTGCCTTTTGGCTTACATTGTTAATGCCCGCTGTTATTGCTTCTTCTCTTAATCTTTTCATTTCCTTTTCTTCAGTTACTAAATCAAGAAATAATAGTTCGAGTTTCGTGTTTCTAAAATAATTTGTTCCGTTTACATAGGGGGGAGAAGTAATAATAGTGTCGAATGTATTACTGTATTTGTTTTCAAGTTTTTTTGCGTCGTTTGATACTAAATTTGCTTTCCCTATTCTTTTTGCATCTAAGGTCTCCAAATCTCTCAAAGCAGCTTTAGTTTTCATCCTGAATAACTCAAAAACATTTTCATCAATTTCATGATATTCTCTATCTTTCTTATATCTTAAATCGGCTCTACGAATCATATTTGATTCTTTTACTATAATGGAACTTAGTACAAGCAATAGCATATTTTTAATTTCGTTACTCAAATTGGATTTCAGAATATTTCTCTTAATAAATGCAAGTTTATTAAGTATATCTGGTCTAAAGAATCCGTTTTCTATCATTAAATTTTCATTTGGAGATAAAGATACTTTACCGTTGTATCCGTTAGCAATTGTTTTGTAGTATTTTTCTATTTTTTTTCTTTCTTTAGTTATTGTTTTATCTTTTAAGTTGATAACATCAATTTTGGTCTTAATTATAAATCTCATTAGTGGATTTATTTCAGAATAACCTGCATTTATTTTATTTAATATGCTCACTAATATAGTTGTCCCTGTGCCGGCAAAAGGATCATATACCGATTTAGGGTGCAGAATGTTAAGATCAAATATTCTTTCAATAAAATCATAAGAGAATCCTTCTACATAAGGATACCAATTGAAGATACCTTTGTTTTTATTGTTTCTAAACGTTCCCGAATTTGGATTGATATTGATATTATTTGTACTGGAAAGGAAAAGGTCTAACTGATCGCGGTTACTTATATTATACTTTGCAAACTTTTCTTTAATTAAAAAAACGCAGGTATTACTTAATGATCTTCGTTCTTTATATGAAGTTTTTTCGAGTTCATCAAATGACCTATTATCTAACAATGTGCGCAATTGAGAGGAACTCAAATCCTTAATTATATCAATAAATTCTTTTTCGTTTTGATTTAGTGCTAGTCTTATTAATTTTGTCTCATTATCTTGGTTATATATTTTGGGGTATGATACCGATTTATAATATTGGGTCATCTTAGATTCGTAATCAATTACTATACAATGGTAATGAACTTCTTTTTAAAAATCAAGATGCTTATAAGCAAATTAACCGGATTAAATTCTCTATCCGGCATTTTTGTTATTTTGGAGTTTTACTAATAAATTAAAGTTGCTGTTTGGCATTTGCGTATTAAACAAATTGTAACGAACAATGCGTGAAATAAAGTTAAGTATTGTTTGCATAAACTTTGGTGTTGTCTTTTCAAATCGGCATTCGGCGGTTCAACCGGTTTACGGCAACGTCGTTAGTTACAAGAGAAGAAAAAAGAGTATTTTACTTAAGTGAATAATGTCTTTTCAAAAAAATGGGGGTATAACCATGGACTCAACAGAAAAGAACAAAGCTCAACGAATAAGATTGACATTGATTTTCTTCCTCTTGATCTGCCTTGCTACTGCCATAAGCGTGATTATGCGAAAATCGGGTTACTCTTTTCCAGGCTGGCAGAATTTGATGATCTTAATACTGCTTATAGCTTTGGGATTGTTCGGGTGGTTATCCGTTAGAAGGTGTAATTCCAGTTTAATACAGAACGTTTTATTTGGTTTGATACTCTCTTTTGGATCACATTGGTCTTTGCTATTCTTCCATAAAGGCTGGGAAATCCTCCAATTGTTAGTTATTAATTCAGCGATCTTTGCTTTTGTATCATTCCTAGGCGGGTGTTTGGCAATTGTATTTAATAAGTTCCTTGGTGCTAAAAATCGAAAATAAATAATAGATCAAGCAGGCCAATCGTTTCTTTTCAAATCGGCCTTACCGCCTCCGTTAAATAGATTCAGCGGGTAAATTGAGGTGTTTATTGTTTGCTAAGGTATTATAAAAATGAGTTGGATATTCGGATTTTATTCAAAGAGCGCTATTGATACAAGTTTTAATTC
>CAZKNM010000023.1:975-30222 GCA_964554135.1 uncultured Melioribacteraceae bacterium | reverse complement strand
TATTTTTCTGATAATCAGCAGATAAATTAAAGTGGTTGTTTAAGTTCCATCTTAATTCACATTTTAATTCTGTACGTTCTCCGTTATAAAATTTACCCAAATTGATTTTACTATTCATAAAAATACTTCTTCCTTCGTAAGTTTCCAGTAGTATTTCATAGTGTGTATACCAATATTTTCCAGCCGGAATAAAAATGTTGTCGTGAATCTCAAATTCTTCATCAAGTCTGTCGAAAGTCCGTTGAATATTAAATTCAAACACGTCCCCGCTTTTTGTAGAAAATCCCAATGGACGCCATTCAATATTTGCAGACTCCAATTCATTTGTATCGTCCGAGAAGAAAAAATTAAAATCGATTGGTTTTACCTGGGCTTTATTTATCCAGGGAATAAAGGTCGGTCTCGGATTAAATTGCAGTTCCATATAAAATAATTTGAAATTACTTCTTTCCATAAAACCAAGCTCGGGATTAAAGTTCTTTTGTACTGATATAAACTGCACATCATACTCAAGAAAATCGTTTGGATAACTTAAATAGAACTGAAATGCATAATTTCCTGACCTCGTCTCTCCTTGCGTCTGTGACTTAGCAACCGATCCTCCTACAGTTAGATTTTTATCGCTGAAAAGTTTGGAAGTAGTATAGTTCCCACTGATTCCATAAACATAATTATAATGATGAGTGGAATTCCTTGCTGTTAATATCAGACCAATATTAGATTGCTCTAAAATATCTTGTTTAATTCGAAGGACTGTATTATTTGCTGACGGCATCGAATCCTTGAGTACCGTTTGAATTGAGAGTATTCCTAAATCAGTACCACCAATTTTACCGGTTAATTTTCCCCCGACAGTAATTGGAATTTCTACTTTGCCTTCAATACCGATTCTACGGCTGTAAAATATATTGTAGTCTTCCCCCATATTGAAATCAAAAAAATTCTTTTCTTCAAGAAAGAATTCTCTTTTTTCAGGATAAGATATAGAAAACCTTGTCAAGTTTATTTCGGCTTTGTCAGATTCTACCTGTGCGAAATCTGTATTTGCTGTAAAATTAAATTTGAGAGTAGGTGTAATCAAATAATTCACATCACCGCCGATTTTGGTCACTTTATTCGAACCGCTATTCGTTTCTTTCTCAACACCAAGCTTAATAAATGGTTTGACCTCTATTTGATGAGATGATGGAATGTTTTCTATTCCTACTAATGTATCCGCATTTGATATTTGATTGAAACTATAATCTCTTGACCAACCTTGCCATAAAACCAGTTCGTTTTTTCTACGAATATTTCTTTCGATATTAAAGCCCCATTTTTGAGTTATATCGCTAGAAAATTTCAATGTTGAAAAAGGAATCTCAATTTCAGCGAACCATCCTTCATTTGTAATAGTGACTCCGCAATCCCAAACAGCGTTCCAGTCAAAATTTATACTTTTTCCATCGTTAATCAGCATAGCATCACAACGAGCACCGTTAGGATTAATAATAAACAAATACCCATTCCTACGGTCAAAATATGTATCAATCATTATTTTTACATTATCATCGGAATCATAATCAAAGTCACGTTTCATTTGAGTTGCAACCAAATTATTAGGTTCAGAATCATAACACCACAAACCGATAATAAGTGATTCTTCCGTATAAACCATAGAAAATTCCGTTAACTCAGAAGCCGGTGCTCCTTCGGTCAACTCTCTTTGTGTAAAATTTTTAATTCTTTTCACTTCCTGCCATACATCCTCATTTAGATTACCATCCAATTGAACCGGAGCTATTATTTTCACAGCTTTGCACTCGTTTGGAAAGGATATTTGTCCTAATGATTTATTCGGACAGTTGAAAATAGTTAATAATATCATCAACAAGAGAAGAATTATATTACATGAATCATTATTCAAATCATACCTAGAAAATAAATTTTCAATCAATAAATATCTTTTTAATGTTCCGCTCATATATATTGGCTATAACGTTCTAGGCAATAATATCTTCATATTTTTCTAGAGCGTTCATGTATCGATATCCCAGTTCAACTGCAATTTTGTAACTCACGCGAAGAAGCTGTCGGAATTGGTCTGAAATCAAAGCCGGCAATAAATAATGTAATTGCATCATGATCGAGATTTGAATTAGGATCATAATAGTCAAACCTTCCAGCTAATCGAAATTTTTCTGTCCGTAAATTACTTAGTAAATCAAAACTGGAATCAATAAAAAATATTTATTCATCTTCAATCTTTTGTTATCTTAGAATTTATAATTGACTTGTACATAGTAGCAAGGCAACTGATAATTGACTAGAAATAAAAACACAAAAATTATCACCTGAATCATATCAAAATTGTTGTTGAAATTTAATTAGCTGATTTTATTTATATTCGTATAATTCCTCAACTAATTCCTTTGCTTGCTTTTTTCACCTTTTCAAAACCTTTTTACCGCTTTTAGTTATCTCATAATATCCGTTTCACTTTTCCATTCGCATTTTCTTCCGAAGACGTTAAAAACATGAAAGGTTATTATTGTTTTTATTAGTATTCATCTAATCTTTAAAGCTTATCAATGATTTTTAGAATAAAAGTTGAATCCCACATAAACTCCAAAAATTTGTTTCATCTTCATGGCTGTGTAAGCTTTTACCAAAGGAAAAATATAGCGAAACATTTTCTAACCATTCCCATGTCAAACCAACATTCACCATAGGTTCGGCCAGATCAAGAGGAGCTTCCCGTACGCCCGTATGCCATTCCCCAAGGAGTTTAACACGATCAAAGGAAATTGCAAATCCCACACCGCCTTCCCACCTATTATCTCCGCCTTGAACCCAGATATGCCCGATTTCGGCCGTTAAGCCGAAGTTCAACCACTCTTTGTGAAATTCAAAAGGGAGACTGAATTCCGAACTTGCTTCTGACTCAAAGGAAAAATAGATTTTAGGATAGAATGAGATGTCTGAACTGAAATATTCGGATTGGTCCAAAAACCGGTATTTGAAACCTAATTCTACTCCATCGAAACCTAACCAGTCCCTAGTACCCTCGCTCCATTCGACAACATAAGGTAACGATACAGCGATCTGGCTGCGATCTCCCAGTCCATAGTTAATATCGAAGAGAAGCATTTGCCATTCATCATTCACAGTGGAATGTTCCAGTGAAGTCATAATATTGATTTCCCATTTTTCGGAACCTGGAGTACCAGGATCATCCAGCAGAAGTGGGGGATTACTCTGTGCGTATATCGATTCGCTGAACAAAATAATAATAGAGATGCAGATAAATAATTTAGGAACAGTAGTCATAATGGATTTGCTCCTTTCTTAAAAATCTTGACTTCAGTTTACAAGTGTAAAAGCTCAACCAGCATATAGATAATGAATTCCCCACCGCAAGCAGCGGAGAATTTAATCCTAAGTAATTAAAAAATATTTTTCGCTAAACACACCTATTTCACCAATCAATCGATTCATTTCTTACTCAGTGGAATTATTTACGATCAAGTATCAGCACACCAAAACTTTTCGAATTATTTTCTCCATCTATTATCCCAATTGTATAAACACGATGTGTTTTTTCATCAATTGCAATTGTCTTAGCGCCCTTTAGTGTTACAATATCGTCTAACACTTTAAACTCATTTGGCGATTCTTGTTTAATAACCGTAATTGTTCCGTCACCATTTGAACAGAAAACAAGATGTAACTTGGGATCATAAACGCAACCATCAACTCCGCCACCGATTGGAAGCGTTGTAATTACTTTTCCAGATTCCAAATCAACAACTGCCATTAATTTATTTCTACCGGCTGAGAATAATCTTTTGTTTTTACGGTCTATTGCCATTCCAGTTGGTATTTTGCATGGTTCAACCGACCATTTTGCAATTACTTTAAGTGTTTTCGAGTCAAAAACATTTACAGCATTTGTGTCTTCTAAGTTTACAAACATTTTCCCGCGTAAGTCTGATACGGAAGCTTCCGGAGCGCCCTCGAGTTTAATTGTTCCGATAACTTTATTAGTCACAGCATCAATAGCAGTTGCATCTGCACTTTTATTGTTGGAGGTAAAGATCCTTTTGGAAAAAGGATCATACGTGATTGCATCCGGTTTTGTACCTGTTACACTAACTTTGCCAATTGTTTTTAGAGTTTTAAGATCGAATATGGTAACAGAATTATTAATGCCTTCGCTTATAAAACCTTTACCAAATTCATATGCAAATGCTATACCGTGAACACCTTGCAAATTTGAAATTTCGCCAATCAAGGTATTGTTATCTAAGTCAATTACATGCACTTTTGTTTCATGAGATACATACAATCTGTGCATCGTAGTGTCTACAGAAAGATAATCCCATTTGCCTTCACCGCCAATATTAATAACACCAACAATTTTATATACTGAATTTTGCGAAAACAATTTTATCGGTTGTAGTAAAACCATAACCAATAACAAATAACTAAAACATCGAGCTAAAATTCTCATACAAACCTCCTGGTTTAAATAATAATCGCAATTATAATATTTAACATCTTTTTTGAGGGATTCGAATACTGTTTTATATGGAAATTCTTTTGATTGTTTCTATTAAACAATCTTTAACTAATCTTTGTTAAGCGATGAACTTCTAAGTCGTCACCACTTTCACAATTTTCATATAACATTATAATTAACGGATCTTCAAGATCTTGATGAAGGACATAGTTTACACATCCCTTCTCTTTATATGTGGGCTCAACAAGTTTGAGTAATTTTCCACATACTTTATTTATAGCACCATGCTTGGCTTTTATTTTCACCATTATCGTTAACAGCGAAATGATTTACACCATTGTGATAAAAGAATCTTATAATAATTATTAGAAAAATATTTTTCTTATGTGCCGCTCATACAAGTTATCTATAACATTTCCGGCTATAATACCTTCGTATTTTTGTAGAGAGTCAACAAAGCGTTTCCCAAACTCGACTGCAATTTTGTAACTCACATGAAGAAGCTGCCTAAAATGCGGATTGTAATCTTCACAACTTTGATCATGCCTTAAGGTCGAACTGAATTTATCACTGCTCCATTTATCAACTTCTTCCGGTAAAGGCAGTTTAATAAGATTGATATCAATAACCGATTTATAAGGTCCGCACAATTCATCATATCGGTCAAATGCCTTTTGATATATCTCCTTAGCTATAACAAGCCCTTCTCCGCCGGCAGCGGCGAGTCCAATTAATTCTTCAAGCCATGTTGTACCTGCAGTTTTGATGTGCAAACCGGCATCATATTTTTTTACTAACTCTTTGATAGACGGATAGATAGAAAATTTATCGCTCCCGGAGTGAATGCTTAACTTTAAATTTTTGGGTAAAGAGAACAATTTGACAGCTTGTTTTAAAACTGCCAAATCCAATTCAAACTCATTTTTGAAAAGCTGAACATCCCCTGCATAATCGATCCCTTTATTAAAACGACCCGAAAACTTAGGTGCTATTGTCTGAGCAGGTATTCCTTCCTCTGCAACCGCGCTGAGAATTAAAAAGAGCTCAAGCGGTGATTGAGGGAATTCGGTTTCATCCATGGAAATTTCGACAACAAAATTATTTTCCCCTTTCGATTCTAAAATCCTTTGATAAATTTTTTTGGCCTGCTTAATTGCATATAAATACTTCTTCCCGATTTCTTTAATCTTGTTCTCAGTAATTATTAGTTTTATGGAAAGATCGCATAGTTCCAATTCACCGATGAAACTTTTATTTCTGGAAATAAATTCCGCTAGATCTTTCTCATTAGGATCCACTCTAATGTAATCAGCAACGTCGATTGTGAAAAAATCGCATGATTCAATGAATGTGTCGACAGAATTTAAATTTACATGGTCGGCATCAACAAAGTAAGGATAATTCCATCCCAAAGCTCTTACTGCAAGATCGGCTTCTTTACGCGTATCTATTGGATGGCTCTTTATTATTTGATGCTCACGAAAAGATTTATTCCAAACAGGAGTGATAATCACACCGTTTTCTTTCGCTTTTTTGATTGCCATCAATTGTGCTTTACCTTGATGTGCAAATCGATCCCCGACTCCGAATGAGTACTTGGTTAATTGCATACTAAACTTCCGAAAAATTGTGAGGAATTATATTTAATAAAAATTATTTTTCCTGTTTAACTCCGTTAGGAGAAATTATCAGATCATCACCGGCAATGTCTTTCCATGAATAGTATTGGAAAGTTTTATTGTCGGACATTGCAACAAAAAAACCGCCTGGGAATTTTTCATTTAATACCATATTTGTAACTTCGGAACCGTCGCTGTTATTTGTCGACGCATTAACAATCTTAACCAGCTTATGATTATGCGGTTGTGCCGGTGTTTCTTCTTCGGGATCAGCCAGTGTTCCTTCTCTTGTATAAATACGAAAACGGTTAGCGCTTTGATCGGAAACCAAAATGTATCCCGTCTTATCATCAACAGGATAAATTGAAATGCCTTCGCTGTCCTCCAGATAGTCCATCACGTAGATAATGCCTAATTCTTTATTTGCATCTTTCACGTCGGGATCGACGTAATATTTTCTAATGCCGTATTGTTCATCTGAGTAATAGACATACCCCAATTGATCATCAACAGCAATTGATTCTATTTCCTTTACTCCGCTGTACAAACCGAAAGCACGTACTTTGGTTCCTTTTACATTACCGGTTCCATCATCCGAAAGCAGATATTGCCAAAGGTATCCTTCCAAGGGTCCTTCCTTTCTGCTTATGATTGCAAAAACAGCTCCATCAGTGGGTCTTTTATAAAGTGAAATCCCCATCGGTGCACGCTGTTCCTCACCTTCAAATACTTCTATTCCTCCATTGTCAACAGCTTTCATTTCAGGCAGACTATATATACGAATTTTATTTGCTTCCCTTTCCGTTGCAACAGCAATATCAACAGATTTCCCATTCAAAATAAGTCCGTACTCCACGTCAACATTATTCGGGCGTTTTAAATTTCTTACAACTTTTTCTTCAATTATCTTTCCATTAAGATCGAATACATAAAGAGCTCCATCCGATTCTTTATCAGTCCCGATAATTAGACTTTTAGTAGGATCATCCGGATTAATCCAAATTGCAGGATCGTCTGTATCCCATTTTACCGTATCCGTTACGACGATTGGTTTTATTGTACCGCAATCCGGCTGTTCTGTTTGAGAGCAGCAGTTAAAAACACATAATAATATTACTAAAGGAAAAAATCTTCCTAACAGCACCTTAGAGTACTTCATTTTATTATCCTCCGATGAATCAAGACCATCTTTATAATTGTTAAACAAACAATTCTAAAAAATTAAGGACTTGATCACCAGCATATAGCCGATGATCAAGCCCTAGAACACTATTACTCATAAAAATTATATTTCAATCCTGCTTGCAGCCACCAAGAATAAAATTCACGTTGGGTAGGTCTGTTTTCTTTTCCCATATAATAATTAAGCGGAGCGTTGCTTAGATTTACTAATTGTAAATAAGCACTCAAACCTTTCATGATTTCCTGGTTAGCAGAAAAGTCGAACTGAATATGATCTTTGTAGTAAATATCGTGATCAACGTCTTCACCAACTTCAAAGATAAAACTGTCCTGATAGTTAAGACTGAATTGGGCAGTAAATCCACCTTTTTGATAACTTAACGCGAAGTTAGCGGTATTACCTGCCTGTCCCGGTAATGTTGCATTTTCTCTACCCGGCAGATCGGCAGTTGATTTGGTGTAAGTATAGTTTGCATAAATTCCAAATCCATCAAGAAAACCTGGTAAGAAGGTCAATTGTTGCTGCCAGTTTACCTCAAATCCAAAGATAGTAGCAGGATCAGCACCTTCTGGCTGCCATGGTTGAGAAATTTCATAACCGTCGTAGATTCCACCATCTTGTTCAATTACAGTAGGATAAATTATATCTTCCATGATCTTGTAGAATACACCGCCGGATATTACACCGATTCCGGAGAAGTAATGTTCTGCTAATAGATCAAATCCATAAGCTGTAGTTGGCACTAAGTCGGGATTTCCTCTTTCTATCTCTTCATCCTCATGCAATACAACACTGTATGGAACCATATGTTCATAATGAGGTCGTGCTAAACCACTTGTAAATGCAGCACGGATATTAGTCTGAGGTGAAACAGCATATTTAAGATGAAGCGACGGCAAAATATAATTATGTGATTGCTCAGCTGAGACTTTATGAGAAGCATCAGGATCATAATCACCTGCATCATCGAAAACTACTTCATTTCCGGTATAGGATGTTTTTGATATTTCGTCTCGAACACCTGCAAGAATTGTAAGATTATCTAAATTGATTGTAGTCATGAGATAAAATGCGTAAACATCTTCGGTTGCATCATAAGTAGCAGCATCCGAATCTTCTGTACTTATTTCACCTTCTAAGTCACCGTTTTTATTGGCATTAAAGAAAGCTTCCATTTTATCTACATCAATAGTAGGTCCGAAATTATAATTACCGTCAAGTAAATCAGATACATTATCACCGGTAAATTGGCTCATTAATATATCATCCGCACCTTCCCACTTGTATACCCATATATTTTCCTTACGATCTTTTTCTTTCATCGACATTTTACCGCCAAGTTTCAACTCGGCTTGGTTTCCTAAGAAACTATATGGTATCTTAAAATTAACAGAGCCAATAATATCCGTATTGGTTGTTAGGTTGTCGTGATATTCCATTTTATCAAAAACAAAATTGTCTGCATTTAGGTAATAACCCGGGTCCAAGCTTGTTATTGTAAATTTTGGATTATCAGGATCGGCAAGGTTCCAGATCATATCAGGAGTTTCATCCATTTCAAACTTCGGTTCGTAATGCCTGTCCTCTTTTTCCTGACCATAATTGTATGATAGAGAGTAATCGAGTGTTAAACCGCCAAAATGATTTTCACCGGTACCCCTAATACTGTAAAGTGTTGCTTCTTGATCTCTGGCTTTCATCTCATGTGTAAACGCAACTTCGGTAACATCTGTAGCTGTATTGAAACCGTCGGGTTCTATGGTAATTTCATTTCGACTTTCAATGTCCAGATAATTATCATAAATCGCTTTAATCGAATAAGAATTATCATTGTCAGGTTTATAATCGAAACTGGTTGAGAATCCTAGACGATCGCGCCTGATATCATAATGCCTTAATGCTAAATTCTCTAAAGCCCATGGAATTTCATTATCATTTGCATCATCAACACCACCCCACTCCATTTCGTTGTTGTGTGAACCGCGGTCTGATCTTAAATAACTTGCGCCGAACATGATACCAAAATCTTTGTTCTCGCCGAGTCTTGTACCATAATTAACAGCACCTTGATAAATTCCTTTTCCCGAAATATCTGCATATCCCCCACCGGCAGTAAAATTAAGAACCGGTTTTTCATAATCGAGTGCGCTTTTTGTTACTAAGTTAACAGCACCACCGATAGCATTTGCATCCATATCGGGTGTTAACGCTTTGATAACTTCAATTGATGCAAGCTGACTAGCCGGAATAATATCCATCTGTGCTGTACGTTCGCCCCCTTCAGGTGAAGGTATATCCTCTCCATTAACCTTCATTGAATTCATCCGGGTTTCAGTTCCTCTTATTTGAACGTAACGTCCTTCACCCTGGTCGCGTTGAATAGAAATGCCCGGTAGTCGTTGCATAGCTTCTGCAGAGTTGATATCCGGGAATTTCTCCATTTGTTCTTCTGAAACAACATTCATGATATTTTCAGAGGTCTTCTGAATGCTAAGAGCTTTTGTCTGTCCTTGTGCCAGACCATAGATCCTGACCTCTTGCATTTTGACTTCACTAGGTTTTATAGCTACATCTTGGTTAAGAGTATAACCTTGATCACCAATCGTAACTTCAACCGATTGATCTTCATAACCAATGTAGCTAACTACTAGGACATAGGAACCGGGAGGAATATTTGCAATACGATATTCCCCGCTTCGATCGCTTGCTGCACCGAAGGTGGTTCCTTGAAGCATTATATTCGCACCGGGTAAATAATCTCTTGAATCAGCATCGCTGATACGTCCGGTAATATTACCATTCTTTTGTGCGTATATATTGCTTGATAAAACCAATAAAAATGCCGCTACCAAAAAACTCAGGATAAAATGGGCACTTTTCCGTACTGGATTGGAAAAATCTCTTGCCATTTTCTTCTCCTAATTTGTTATTAAAATTTTAGGGTTGACAAATACTATCTCCTTTCCGTCCACTAATCACCTCCTTTTAGTATTCACCCATAATTAATTATGAGATTATTTTATTTGGTTAATGAAAGAGAATATTTAAGCTCGTAATTTCCGGTATAGTCCTTATCTCTGTATATTTCCAGTAAAGGAGCTTCCGGATTCATTGTTATTCTTAAAAATGTACTTTTTCTCCACTCCGTTTTTTCCAAAAATAGTTTTGTGTACCTTTCAATTTCTGATTCGTCCTTTAAGCAATTGGTATAAAATTCATTCACTCTTTTTATGGTTTCTTCATTCGAAAGATTTTTATAATCCTCACCTATACCATACCCCAGATTGAATACCAATTTTTTAAATTCTTTCATATTGGATTCCGATACGGCCGATAAATGCTTTGTAACTTCTATTAGTTTGTTGTTATAGTTGGGAATTTCTCTTTTTAAATACACCAATAATCTTTCGGGGGTAAATTCACTCTCTTGACCGTAAATATGCCCGGAATTGATAAGCCATAGCCCATTTACATTTCCATATGAAGTGCAATGCGTGTGGCCGCTGAAAAAGGCAGTGACTTTGTATTTCAACATCATTCGAAGAAATTTAAGTGTGTTATCAGGGTATTTATCCATAGCATCCCCAAGGTGGCGGACGGTTCCGTTATCCATATCAAGAATCGGGATGATGGGTTCATGCCCAAAAACAAAGATGATTTTTTTATCGTTTTGTTTAAGATCGTTTTCCAGCCATTCGAGAAGTTCCGGGACAACTATACCATCTAAAGTTCGATCGGATTTACCATCATAGTACAAATTCAAAACGACAAAGTGAGCATCGAATCGATCAAAAGAATATGTTGTTTCTTCACACCCGCTTGGTCCTTTATTAATAGTATGGGTTCCATCCCCTTTAGGAGTATTGCGGAGATATTCCATATTTTCTTCTTTTTCCGCATCATGGTTTCCGACTACGATGTACCATGGATAATCTTTACCTAAAACAATATCCAACAATTCACGTGTAGCTTGAGGCGGATCTAAATCACCATTTATAATTATAAACGAACCTTGACCTATTTCTTTCATTGCTTCAAAACCGCCCAATGTATATTTATTTGTCCGATATGCTTGTGTTGCATGTTGTCTCTGGTCGCTTGCAATTATAAAGGAGAACTCTTCCTTTTTTTGCTCAGCACAAGAGGCTAGTATACTTATGATAACAGATAATAATATTATCATGCGTATAGAATATTTTTTCATTCAGATTCCTCTATCTTCACTGTAAAAGTCTATCTATAATTAGTATCAATCATTTCCTCTATTTCTTTAATTCCCAGCTTAAATGGTCCCTCAGCTTCCATTTTCAAGCTGGTTACTGCTGCCGACCATTTAACCGCGACAGCCGGAGGATCGGTTAAACGTTTCGCCATGTATGAAGCTATACATGTATCACCGCGCCCGCTCCTTCCGACAAGTTCTCTTGGTTTGAATTTTTCTTCGTAATATTTTCCCTCAGCAAAAACCAGAATTCCATCACGATGTGTCAGCACAATTTCTTTCGGTCCCATGTTAAAAAGCATTTTAGCTGATTTGTACATATCCTTTTCGCCTGTCAGCGATTCAGCCTCCACTATATCAACTTTCAATACATCAATTAAAGATAGGACCTCTCTCTGCTCAGGCCATTCTGCATGAATTAAAATATTATCGGCAGCAACAATTCTTATGAAACCTTGAGCGTCTGCAACTAGTAGTGAGTTTCTTTTCCGCAGCAATTTAACCAGCTCCAACGGTGCTTCTTCACGTATCGATCCATTGATCAGAATTGCTTTTGATTCCAAACCATCAAACTGATCTATTGAATATGTTCCCGCTGAATGTGTACAGGTAAGAATTCTTTCATCCGGATTGTCCGTAGGGTATTCCAATTTCATATGAGTTGAGGTTGGAGTAAAAGTCGGATAAACATCAACACCAATGGATTCCAGAGCTTTAACAACATGTATGTCTTCTTTGGCTAACCGTGTAACCGCCGCAACTTTCTTTCCGGAATTTGCCGCAGCATGTGCACCGTGATTAAAACCACCGCCATCAACATAACGGATACCTTTTTTTGTTACTATTATATCTTTGGTATAATTCCCAAAAATTAAAATATCATACTGCTTAGAACTTGCCATAAAAGTCTCCAATTTTTAATCGCTCACTTTTGCATTCCAAAGTGAGGTCGCAAGAATTAGTGATAAAACCGAAGCGCCGACCCAAAAAAGTATAACCGAACTAAAATCATAATGTCTAATACCATCTATTATTGTTGTTCCTTGTTCTATCAAATAACCACTGATACGCTCCTGAGTGGCTGCACTGAGATAGCTGAAAACCCCGATAAATCCCATAGCTGCGCCGGCAGCTTTTTTAGGTGCAATATCTGTTGCGAATAGTCCTCCCAGAGTTGTAACCAAACCATTTAATGAAAATCCGTAAAGAAGAAATGCGAACATCAAAAGAGATGGATTTCCAGGCGGTGCGAAGAAGATAATACATAATGCAAGAATCTCAAGAAGTCCAACAATTAAAGTAACTGGAGGACGCCTTGCACCGAACAATTTATCCGATGCATATCCATAAGCCAGGCACCCGACTATTCCAGATAAAGTAGTAAGCCCAAGCATACTTCCGGCCTCAATCAACGAATAACCTTTGGCTTCCTGTAAATAAAGAATACCCCAGCTATTTATCGCATACCGGGTCACATACATCATGGCGCTGGACAGAGCCAGTACCCAAATTGAGGGAATTTTTAAAATCGAGCGTTGCAATTCCCAAATAGATGAAAGCTTACCATCAGATCCATAAACAAGTAGACCATGATCATTTTTCCAATCCGCTATTGAAGGAAGTCCTAAGGTACGCGGGCGGTCTTGAACATAGATGTAAATTAGAACTGCTACTATTATGCACGTTATACCGGGGCCAATAAAACCAGCCTGCCAACCAAATAGGCTTACTAATCCCGCAACACCGACAAATGTCAGTCCCTCGCCTATGGAATGGGCTGTGCTCCAAATTCCGTATCTACGGCCTCTTTCTTTATTGCTGAACCATTGAGCTAGAGAAACAATACCGGCTGGAGCTCCAAATCCCTGGAACCATCCGTTAAGTGCCCAAAGGACTGCCCAAACCCACAGAGCCGAAGTCCATCCCATTGTTAAATTTATAAGTGCAGAAACAAGTACACCAAAGGAAAAGAATCTTTTCATATTTGCATGATCAGCTAAGAATCCATTGGTCAATTTGCCGAAGGCGTAAGTATAAAAAATAGCTGAACCAATGATGCCTAAATCGTCAGCTGAAAATATTCCGCCGTCGATAAGAGGTTTTTTTACAACAGAGAGTGCAAGTCGACATGTATATACAAAACCATACCCGACAGTAATAGCCATCATTATCTGAAAACGATAACGTCTATAAAGCTTATTAACCTTTTCGGGATCTTCTATTAAAGGTTTATCCGTTCCGGCTTTAAAAAACTTTAGAGGATTATACATTATTATTCCTTAAAATTCTTTATTTCAATAGGCTGATTTTCTTTGTACGACTTCGTTGCCGCTAAACTAATTTTAAGCGCGGCAATTGCATCTTTCCCCGTTATTGATGGTTCTTTCCCGTGTAAAACGTTATCAACAAAATTTTGTATTTGCGCTAGGTATGCCTCACCAAATCTTTGCATGAAATGAGGAACGACATCATGAGTTACGCCGTTTTTGACCATAACCATCAGAGGTGTCTCCTTTAGATAGCCGACGATTAACGTTCCTTTTGTTCCTTGAATTTCCGCACGGATATCGTAACCGTAAATTGCATTTCTGCTTAAATCAACAACTCCTAACGTTCCATTCTCGAAGTACATATTTATAATTGCATTATCTATATCGCCGATTTTTTTCATTTCAGGATAAGCGAGCGTTCCACCTACACTATAGACACTCTTCACTTCTCCCATGAACATTCTTGCAACGTCGAAATCATGAATCCCCATATCAGCAATTAAACCGCCGCTGTGCTTCGGATTCGCAAATTCTAAACTCGGTCTGAAAGGATCGCGCGAAGTTGATTTCAATACAACAGGTTTCCCTATTACACCTTCCTTAATTTTCTTTTTCGCTTCGACATATCCTTTATCGAAACGACGCTGGAAGCCCATCTGAAGAAATGCTTTGTTTTTTTCCACTACTTCCAGCATTTCATAAGCATCTCTTAATGATAAAGAAATCGGTTTTTCACAAAAGACTGCTTTTTTATTTTTCGCAGCCTCAATTACTACTTCTTTGTGTGTACTGGTTGGTGTTATTACGGCAACAGCATCGATTTCCTTATCCGATATTAATTCTTGATAGTTTGTGTAAAATTTCCGGATGCCATATTCTTTTGCGAAAGATTTGACCAACTTTTCTTGTTTATCTGCCACAGCTACTAAATTTGCATTTGGAACGAGATGAGCTAAATGAGCAGCGTAAACACTCCCCAATCTACCCAGCCCAACTACACCGACATTTAATTTTTTATTCATACTTACTTACTCCAATAATTTTTTCGGAATTTTTCACTTCCTTCTTAATAGATTTCATTAGTCTTGACCGGACGATTTTCTTCTACAGATTTCTTCGCCGCTATAGCAATTATCATGGCTTTGAGCCCATCTTCACCGGATACCGATGGCTTTTTATTTTTCTGAATACACTCTATAAAATTTCTCATTTCGCCCAAATAAGATTGCGTATATCTTTCCATGAAGAAATTCAAAGGTAGAGATGAATGAGTTCCTTTTTTATTAAAATGAATATGATTATCAGGCGTATTGTTTTTAACAGTTACCATTCCTTCCGAACCTAAAACTTCCACACGCTGGTCGTAACCATACACTGCCTGTCTACTGTTGTTAATGCTAGCCATTGCACCGTTGGCATAAGTAAGTGTAACTACAATAGTATCAAGGTCATTCGCTTTTTTGAATACCGAATCAACCAGCACCTTCCCTTTAGCAAAAACTTCGACTACTTCACTATCTATTAAGTAACGTGCCATATCGAAATCGTGGATTGTCATATCAAGAAAAATCCCACCCGAAGCTTTTAGATATGCTAAAGGAGGCGGTGCAGGATCTCGGCTGGTTATAGTTAACACATGAGGTTTGCCGATTCTCCCTGAGTGAACAATTTCATGTACCTTTAGAAAGTTGGGATCAAAACGGCGATTGAATCCTAGAAAAAATTTAACTTTACTTTTTTTAACAACTTTAAGAGTCTCAATTACTTTCTTAAAAGACAAATCAATAGGTTTTTCGCAGAAGATATCTTTCCCTGATAAAGCCGCTTCTTGAATTATCTGAGCATGAGTATCTGTAGATGAACAAATTGCAATGGCATTTATATCCGGAAAATTTAGAACATCCCGATAATCAGTAAAAGCATTTACTACATTGTACTGCTCAGCCACTTTTCTCAATTCACTCTCCACAACATCTGATACAGCTACAACCTGAGCATCGGGAATTCTATGAGCTAAATTTTCGATATGAATTTTTCCGATTCTTCCGACGCCGATTATGCCGAAATTAATTTTTTGTTTCTTTTTCATTAATGTTATTCCTCTACTCTAATATGAATCAACATTGTTTTTAGTTATTAACTCTATAGTTACAGGTATATAGTCTGGAATGGATTCACCATTAATTACTTTCAAAGCGTTCTCAACGGCTTTTTTGCCCATTTCTGCCGGATGTTGGGCAACCGATCCCATCATTGTACCTTTTCTAATCGCATCGCGGGCATCCGTTACTGCATCAAAACCTACCACAATTATTTTCCCGGTTTTGCCTGCGGCGGCAATTGCTTCGATTGCACCTAAAGCCATCATATCACTACAAGCGAAGAGTGCATTGATTTCCGGATTAGATTGAATAATATTCTGAAAAACATTAAATCCTTGATCTCTCTCCCAATTAGCAGTTTGAGAAGCAACTATTAATATACCGGGTGCATTATCGACAACTTCATGAAAACCTGATAATCTAGCATCACCTGTTTCATGCCCGGGAATCCCTTCGAGTATAGCAACCTTTCCCTTTCCTCCTAAGATTTCAAGAATATATTGACCGGCTATCCTGCCTCCTTGAATATTATCCGAACCGATAAAAGTCTCTATCTTTCCGCCGCTCTCGTCTAAAGCATCGGCATCAATACGTGTATCAACTGCAAGTATCGATATACCGGCATCGTTTGCTTTTATTATCGCAGGGATAATTTCTCTTGAACCGCTCGGCGTAACACAAATGGCATCAACTTTTCTTTGAATTAAATTTTCTATGATCTGCATTTGTTTTTCAACATCGACTTCCCGTTCAGCAGCTTGTACTATTAAATTGATGTCTAATCGTTTCGCCGCGTCCTCAGCACCTCTCTGCATATCTATGAAGAAGGGATTATTCAACGTCTTCATAACAAGTGCAATAGTAGGACGATCTTTTTTTATCTGCTCATTTCTCCGGCACTCATTCATCATAAGAATAAAGAAACAGATAAAGAGCAGGAAGAATGTTTTCAATAATTTCCCCAACCGTATACTCCTATTTTATTTTCTCTGTTTTTTTAGAGACACATCTATAAGCACTGCAACAATTATAACTGCACCAATGACGGTCTGCTGAATGAAAGAAGATATTCCCAATAAATTGAGACCATTTCTCAATACACCCATGATTAAAGCTCCGATAAGAGTACCGAATATTCTTCCTTCACCTCCCATCAGGCTTGTTCCGCCGATAACCGCTGCGGCAATTGCGTCTAATTCATACATTATTCCCGCAATGGGCTGAGCAGAATCCCACCGAGCTGTAAGGATAACTGCTGCAACTCCACTCAATAAACCGCAAATGCCGTAAATGACCGTCTTAAAAAATTTTGTGTTGATTCCCGAAAGTACAGCCGCTTCCTCATTACCGCCGATAGCATATGTGTATCGTCCTAACTTAGTTCTAGTTAAAACGAAATAAGCAATCAAATAAATTACCAGCATAATGAGAACAGGCATAGGAATATTTAAAAATTCACCGGTTGCGATGGATCTAAACTGAGGAGAAAAACCTGAAATAGGTCTGCCATCTGTATAAAGAAGAGCGGCTCCCCGCGCAACACTCATCATACCCAAAGTTGAAATGAAGGGGGGGAGCCGACCGTAACTGATAAGGAGACCATTTGTCAAACCGCAGAATAAACCAATCCCAATCCCAACCGAAATCGCAACCGGTTCTGAAATCCCAGTGTGTAATACACTAGCCAAAACAACTCCTGAAAAAGCCATAATCGAACCAACGGATAAATCAATTCCCGCTGTTATGATCACAAAAGTCATCCCAACCGCAATTATTGCATTTATAGAAGTTTGTTGGGCAATATTTAATAGATTAGACACAGTCAAAAAATACGGGCTTAAGACCCAGAATATGATAATTACTCCGATCAATCCGATCAGAGTCCCAAATTGACGACTATTATGCAAAAGAAAACCTTTAGAAATCATTCTATGCTCCTAAAGCATACTGCATTATTTTTTCTTGTGTTGCTTCTTCTACTGTAAATTCTGTGGCAATTTCATTTTGGTGCATTACCAAAATTCTATCGCTCATTCCGAGAATTTCAGGCAACTCCGAAGAAATCATGATTACAGCGACACCTGCAGCCGTAAGCTGATTCATTAATTGATAGATCTCCACTTTGCTTCCGACATCAATGCCGCGGGTTGGTTCATCGAAAATAAGTATATCAGCATTCCTGCATAACCATTTTGCAAGTACAACCTTTTGCTGATTACCTCCACTTAAGTAGATCACTTTCTGATTTATACCTGGAGTTTTTATTTGCAGTTTATCTACAAAAGATTTCGTTGCTTCTTCCTCTAATTTTGAATTAACAATCCCAAATTTTGAAAATCTATTCAGGCTGGGCATGCTGATATTTTCTTTTAATGATAACACCAAAATCAAACCTTGAGATTTTCGATCTTCGGTCAGGAAGCCAATTCCTATGTTAATAGCATCACGCGGCGAATCTATCTTTTGTATTACACCTTTTATAAAAATTTTACCCGAATCAATTTTATCAGCTCCAAAAAGTGCTCTTGCCAATTCGGTTCTACCGGAACCCAATAAACCTGAAATCCCCAAAATCTCCCCTTGGTGTAAAGAGAAGTTTATATTTTTCAGCGTTCCTTTCCGTGTTAATCCTTCCACTCTTAATATTTCATCGCCAATCTGTGCTTTTTGTTTGGGGAATTGCTCCTTCACTTCACGATTAACCATCAATAGTATTAATTCATTTTTATTTGTTTCAGCAATATTTCTAGTTCCGATTTTTTTCCCGTCTCTTAACACTGTTACGCGATCTCCGATTTCAAATAGTTCCTCTAGTCTATGCGAGATATAAATTATGGATACTCCTTTTTCTTTTAGTCTTCGGATAGTTGAAAAAAGCTGCTTAATTTCAGTTTCGGTTAATGCAGAAGTCGGTTCATCCATTATCAATATTTTTGCATTAAATGAAAGAGCTTTCGCTATTTCGATCATCTGCTGCTTAGCTATACCTAAATTTTTAACGGGTAAGCCGACATCTATCTCAACACAAAGATCATCCATAATATTTTGAGCTGCTTTCGAAATTGCTCTTTTATCAATGAGGCCGATTTTATTTGTGATTTCGCGCCCAAGGAAAATATTTTCTGCTGCAGAAAGGTAAGGGATAAGATTTAGTTCCTGGTAAATTATACTTATGCCAAGTGCCAGTGCATGACGGGGAGATTTTATTATTGTATCATCACCGAATAAAGAAATTCTCCCACTCGTCTTTTGGATTGCCCCGCTTAAAATTTTTACGAGTGTAGATTTCCCGGCACCATTTTCACCCAAAAGGACATGCACTTCTCCTTTTCGAAGTTCAAAACCGACATCATCCAATGCAGTAACTCCGGGAAAAGTTTTCCCTATACCCTCCATCTTTAGAATGATATCGTTTTTCATTTCCGATTTAGTATTTGTTATTATCTATGCGATTTAAGTTCCTTCCTGTCATATCCTTACAATTATTCACCGAAACAATTCAATTCCCTCAGACCTGAAAAACTACCCCGAGTTTAAAAACCCGGGGTAAGGGGTCCTATGAAGGAAAGAGAATAAGAAATATTTCAAAACTTACTTATATGTTTTATCGTTTTTTCTGCCGCAGTATCGGAATTGGGTATCGGCATAATTTCAGCTGAAATAAATCCACTATATTTGATTTCTTTCAGTGTTTTAAAAACTTTCCTGAAATCAATATGTCCTGCACCGGGATACCACCTATTCGAATCAGCTACATGAAAATGGAATAATTTCCTTTTCGCTTTTAATATGCTTTCAGCAATAGACGGTTCTTCAATATTCATATGAAATGTATCGAGTAAAAGACCGATATTTTTCATATTTACTTTTTCTATAAGTGACAGACCGGATTCAACCGTGTTAATCAAATTTGTTTCATATCTATTAATAGGTTCGATAGCAAATCTTATATTTTCATTAACAGAAGCACACTCGGCAAGAGATTCTATCAGCCAATTTTCAGCTTGTTCACAGCTAACCCCCGATTCCCTTCTGCCGCGTATCAAACCAATAATCACAATGGCAGAGAATAATTCGGAGAACCTTACATGCGATTTAATCCGCTCAACGGCTTTTTTTCGAATCTCTTTATTTTGATTCGTAAATGATAATCCATCTTCACCGAATGCTTGACCGGTGCCAATAGCACAAACAGGTAAATTATTTTTCTGTAGTGATGACTTCAACAACTCAATGTCTAATTTTTCAGGATCTCTTACAGCAAGCTCAACACCGTTATAACCGAACTTTTTTATTTTCGCAATATTTTCTTCCAGCTGCCCTTTATAAGCTAAGGCAGAAAAAGATGCCGGTTGAGTTGATATAACGATGCTGAGTTTCACGTACCTTATAATCCCATTTTTTGGATTGCATAAATTGGGCGCCACCCTTTAGTAAAAGGTTCTTTTAGGTAAGGCTCCATCTCCTGTTCGGTTCTCATTGTTGTTTTTTCAATAGGCGGCAATTTACCTGAAGGAAATGCTTCGAGAATTTCATCCTGAACTAAAGTCAAATATGATAATATTGCAGCAATTGTACGTTTAGCTTTATCTGCGTTTCCAATTGTAGGTCTGCCAACAACCCCTTCTGGAACAGATGCAAGCTCTATCGGAGAATGACCCTGTCCTTCGGACCATTTACTCGGTCTGGCAAAAGGATCAACTGCTTTATCGAAATGCCCATCCGGCAGGAATCCGGTAACTTTGGTTTCTTCAGCTAAATTCATATCAACATATTTTTTTTCCAAGAGAAGCATGACCGAAGTTTCAGCTTCATCGGCATGAACGAAATCATCGTCCCAGTCCCCACCTCTATCCTTCGTACGGAAAAATTCACGAACTGCTCTATGCCAATCAATTACCCGAAAAATCCCGGGTAAATTCCAAGTTTTTTGCAATTCCTGAATTGCCGCCTCCAACAGCCAAGAATGACCATGATTATTAATTAATATTTGTTTTCTGAATCCATCATTCCAGAATCCAACCATTACATCAATTAAAATTCTTTTTACAACTTCATCTTCCAAGTTGATAGTCCCCGGCATTCCAATATGATGATGCGGATGACCACCGTAATTCAAAGGTGTCCATGCGAGATTAACCGGCTTTCCTTTCTTTGCAGTAAATCTTCTGACTCCTTCAAGGATTTGAGTCACCATGAAAGTATCAAGCGCTGTCACCGTATGCCTGCCGTGCAGCTCAGTACAACCGATCGGTATGAACAGAATATCATTTTTCTTCCTGTTCTCCACTACTTTCTGACGGATAGTTGTTTGAATATACGTACCATGCTTGCTTAGTTCAGATGGCGAAGGAATTCCGTACTCCTCCAGAATTTTATCGATTTCCGTCTCAGATGCTTCCCATATTTTCTTTTTAAGCCGACCGACTGAAGTGTCTTCGAAACGAAGATCCTCTCTATTTGTCGTTAACCATTTTGACATTTCGTTACTCCTGAATAAGTTATTTATTAATCAAAATTTGTTATTGTTATCTTTACTTCATCCCTGTCCTTTTGTAACATCAGCAAATTCTTTTCAACTTCATCCAAGCCAATCTTTTTCGTAACCATTGGCGATACATCCATACCAGACGCTATACAGCTAATAACATTCGGAAATGTACCATGACCAGAATGCCCTTGAGCTCCAACAACATTCGCTCTTCTAACCTGTAAAACTTCACCTGTTAATGGGATTTTATCGTCGGCACGGGCTACAACTACAACAGTTGTATTTACAGCTTTCCCTTCCCAAATAATTCTTTCGACATCGGGCCATACGATACTTGGTAAACCGGTAGCTTCCAATATTATCTTTGCACCAACTCCTTTTGTAATTTCGAGAACAGCTTCTGCTGCATTTTGTTTTGTTGGATCGATTGCATGTGTAGCTCCCATCTCTAATGCCATTTTCCTTCTTATAGCCGACGGCTCGGAAAGAATTACTGCATTCGCTCCAGATTTACGTAATACTGCACACGCTGCTTGACCAATCGGACCACCACCGAGAATAACAACATTCTCACCTGCTCTTATACCACCGCCTCTTTCTATCACAGCATTGTAAGCAACTGATGTTGGTTCAACCAAACTTCCCAATAACCACATTTTTTCTTCACCATATTGTTTGCGCAATCCTTCTAAACTCCACACGTATCTAGAGTTGACTTTAATATATTTAGCGTAAGCTCCGTCAATAGAAAATCCAATTTCTTCCAGCCTTTCACAATGATTAGGATATCCATCTGCACACGGCCGGCATTGTGAACACCAAACCATTTCTTCGGAACAGACCGCTTCGCCAGCTTCGTATCTCTTTCCGGTGCGTTTATTAATAGCTTTCTTGCCGCTGTCAACAACTTTTCCTGAGAACTCATGACCTAAGGTCGCAGGAAATGCCGTCAAACCTGGATAGAATATGTATCCGTCTTTATCAGCTTGTCTCATGTGAACGTCGCTCCCGCATATCCCGCAGGCTTTTACTTCGATCAGCACTTCTTCATCTTCTAATTTCGGTAAATCTTTTTTTACTAATTCAATGCGTGGATTTCTCCACACTTTACTCCCGAGATATGTTAGTTTACTATCAATATCTTTTGATCCTAATTTAAAACCTGGTTTCGGATCCCAATCAGCGAAAAGTGTTACGGTCCTCATACTACCTCCTGTTGAGCTACATATTATTTAAATTTGAAAATGGAAATTACTATTTCATACTAACAACGATTTAACCGATAGTCTTTCAACCAAATTTGATTTCAATACTATCTTTTTCGGACTGGATTTATTACCATTAATACGTGAAAGTATCAGCTTCATACTTTCTTTTCCCATCTCATAAATAGGTTGATGAATAGTTGTCAAGGCAATGGTTCTAAAGTTAAGGTCATCATATCCAACAACCGAAACATCATCGGGAATGGAAATGCCAAATTCTTTTGCTACAGAATAAAATATGAGTGCAATTCTATCATGACCTGCAAATACTGCTGTAAAATTTTTTCTCTTTTTAAGAAGTATTTCAGCATATTTTGAAAAATGAGCATCAATAAAAGGACCGGAATGACTTACAACTAATGACTTGTCATAAGAAATCCCGTTATCTTCTAAAGCCTTTTTATATCCTTCGAATCTAAGTTTCTCTGTACTGAACAAATTACTATATACCATTGCAATTTTTTTATGCCCATTATCAATAAGGTATTTAGTAATTCGATATGCACCTTCAAAGTTATCGGTTGTAACATGATCAACATCCAGATCTTGAATTGTACGATCTGCTAAAACTACAGGGATATTTCTCTCCCTAAATTTTTCAATTACGAGTCTGTTGTTGACATCGGAAGAGGCCGTAGGTATGTAAATAACTCCACTAACAGAATTTTCAATCAGTCTATTACTATGAAATTCCGCTTTTACAAAAAGATCATCAGTATTGCATAATATTAAACTGTGTTTATTCTTGGCAGCTTCATCTTCTGCTCCCCGAGCGAGTTCAGGTGCATAACCGCTTCGGATATCCGGAATGATTATTCCAATGATAGTTTGTTTAAACGCATTTATCTCGGGAATAGTAACAAACGAGCCTAAACCTTTCTTTCTTTTAAGATAGCCCATATTTACAAGGTTTTGGATGGCTTGTCTAACTGTGGCGCGTGCAAGACCTGTTAATTGAACGAGTTCTTCTTCAGTGGGAATTTTATCGTTTGTTTTAAATACTCCCTGTTGAATTTGTTCTTTTAACCAAGTTTGTAATTGAAAATATTGAGGAATGGGGCTATTTCTATCGATAATCATCTATTCTCCTCAATATTACTTTGTCTAGACAATTATACAAAGCCATTGGTTATTTGTCAAGGAGAAATTCATAGAAGTCTTACATTTTTTAGAAAAGGTTAAATATAGTAAGTTTTTAGAAATGCATAATGTAATCTGCTTAAATGCATAATAGTTTCAAGAATTTGATAAACATACAGTTTGCACTAAATGAATCCGATATCTGAAGTAGTATTAATTAAAGAAAAAAAATCCATTCAAAAACCTACTTATTGAATGACTAAAAGAAAAAGCTCATCTTCAGAGAAGCCTTCAGCTACCTAATCAGGGATCCGCCTAAGGCGTTCCTTTGGGATAACTTGATCTCTTCTGATCCAGAGATCAGAGTGGAAACTGTGAATTGCGATTGCTTTTACTTTCTGGATGAGATTGAAATCCCTAATTTCCCGCTCTACTTTTTTAAGAAAAGAAATTTATAGAGCTTCTTTCACATTTTTGCATAAGGGGGTCTAAAAGATATTAGTGCTGTTGAGTTAAAAACTGCTTCCCTCTAATAGAAAAAATCTAATGTTATTATATTTTTTAAAAGGGATTTTCAGATGGATAATATATCCCCTTAGGATAATTAAAGAAAACATCTTTAACTCCGAGCATTTTACAAGCGGCAAATAAATATTTTGCAGAATGTTTAAATGCTATTGCAGTATGATGAGGGAATCGTTGTTCGATTAGTACATGTCTATAGAAACGTCCCATCTCTTTAATACCAAAAACACCTATACAGCCGAACGATTTTGGATTAATATTTAATACCTCACCGTTCGCAACATAAGCTTTTATTTCCGCATCCGGAGTTGATTGAATTCTAAAGATAGAAATAGGACCCGATTTTATTTGCCCCTCTATGGTTCCCCTAGTAATATCGGGTTCTCTTCCCGGTTCCATTAAGCGGTGCATTATTAATTGGTGCTGCATTATCGGTTGAACAATACATCCTGTGGAAGTATTCCCGCAATGAAATCCCATCCACAAATCTTGCAATGTATAATCACCAACTTCAGATTTACTTTCTTCATACATATCTCTCGGTACGCTGTTGTTTATATCGAGTATTGCAGGCTGAATTTCGGTAGCACAAACCGCCATGTATTCACTCAAAGCTCCGTAAATATCCGCTTCACATGCAACAGGGATTCCTCTTGCGGCAAGACGTGAATTTAAATAACAGGGAACGTGACCGAAATATTTTTCAAACGCCGGCCAGCATTTGTTAGCGAAGGCAGTATACTTTGACGCTCCCAAGTTAGCATTCATAAATTTTTCGAGGGCAATTTCATATTGTGCAAGTTTTTCGAGTAAATCGGGATATGTATTTCCACTTCCTAATTCACCCGCCATTTCTTTTGCTACTTTCTTTATTCCCGGATTATCTTTTTCAGCCTGAACAATGTCGTATAAATCCAACTCACTGTTTTCCATTATTTCAATCCCCATGTCATAAAGCGGCTGAATGGGAGCGTGACACGTAATAAAGTCAAATGGCCTGGGACCGAAAGAAATTATTTTGAGATTTCGAACACCATTTACTATTCTAGCGATAGGGATAAAATCCTCTAACATTAAAGCTGTGTCCTCAGCATCGCCTATTGGATATTCGGGAATGTAAAGATTTAATCTTCTCAACCCGATATTGTATGATGCACTTAAAAGTCCACAGTAAGCGTCACCTCTTCCGTGTATTAAATCTTTTCCGGTGTCTTCGGCAGCAGCACTAATCATAACCGGACCGTCAAATTTTTGGGCGAGTAAAGTCGTCGGACCTTCCGGCCCAAAGTTACCAAGATATATTGCGAGTGCATTTATTTGCTTCTGTTTAATTTCATCCAACGCTTTTAGTACATCATTTTCATTTTCGATAATTGTCTCCAATTCAGTAACGGGAATTTTATTCTTATTACACTCTGCTATGGCATTCTTTCTTCTCTTTCTTGAGAGTTCGGCGGGGAAACAATCGCGGCTTACTGCTAATAATCCTAGTTTGATTTTTGGAATATTCAGCATAGTAATTCTCCCATCCCGACAAGTCGGGATTTATTTCTGTCCGTAATATGAATTAGGTCCGTGTTTTCTTTGATAGTGCTTTTTTAAAATGTGTTCGGGTAATTCCTTTGCTGCGGGATTTATTTGAAAAGTACCTAAAGCCATCCGGGCTACTTGTTCTAGAATAAGACTGTTTTTTACGGCTTCAAATGGAGTTCTCCCCCAACAGAAAGGTGCGTGTCCAGCCACCAATATCCCGGGCATTGAAGCAGGATTAAGTCCGGTAAATCTTTCTATAATTACAGTTCCCGTATTTTTTTCATAGTCGTATTCTACTTCTTCAGGGCTCAAGAAACGAGTTACGGGAATTGTTCCGCAGAAATGATCTGCGTGGGTTGTGCCGAGGCATGGAATTTCTTTACATGCTTGCGCAAAAATTGTAGCATATGTACTATGAGTATGAGTAACTCCACCTATATCTGGAAAAGCTTTATACAATTCAATATGCGTTGCCGAATCAGATGAAGGTTTTGAATTTCCTTCAACAACTTTGCCGGCTAAATCAATAACTACCATGTCCGAGATTTCCATGGATTTATAATCAATGCCGCTTGGTTTTATGACTATTAAACCTTCAGCTCTGCTGATACCGCTTACATTACCCCATGTTAAACTTACAAGTCCGAGGTTTACAAGTTCAATGTTGGCTTTAAATACTTCTTCTTTTAGTTTTTCCAGCATTATTTACTCCCGCGTACTTTGTCCCTAATATTTATTAATTCTTTCATGATATTGTACATGTTTCCGTTCCAATGTTTTGTCCCGAAGCCGTCGTGTAATTGGCTGTAGATTGAATATAACTTTTTATATGTATTGTGATTTTCAGAGATGGGTTTATATTCTTTAACGATTGATGTCATATTTTTTTGAGCTTCTTCAACCGAGTTATATCCGCCTGCTTTTTCACCCGCTACAACAGAAGCAAATATTGCAGCCCCGAGCGCAGGTGTCTGTTCGCTCTTCGACATTTTCATCGGGCGTCCTGTAATGTCTGCATATATCTGCATCAATAACGGACTTTTTACAGCAAGACCGCCGCAATTGACTACATCATTTATCTTGACTCCGTAATCTTCAATACGGTTTATAATTTCGAGAGCGCCGAATGCAGTTGCTTCCATTAGAGCACGGTAAATTTCATGAGGTTTTGTGTGCAATGTCTGTCCGATCAGCAGACCAGTTAATAAAACATCAACTAATATTGTTCTATTACCGTTATTCCAATCGAGCGCCATCAGACCGCTTTCGCCGGGTTTTAGTTTAGCGGCGGTGGCTTCCAGGTTTTTAAATTTTTCATCGGTATTGGCACCATATTTTTCCGGTACAAGATTATTGACGAACCATAGAAAAATATCACCAACTCCCGACTGCCCCGCTTCGATTCCGAAATAACCAGCCTTCACCGAACCGTTAACCATTCCGCAAACCCCCGGAATATCTTTCAACTCATTATCTTCCGGAGAGATCATTATATCGCACGTGCTTGTTCCGATTATTTTGACAAGTGTCCCGGTATTTATACCAGCTCCAACGGCTCCCATGTGTGCATCGAATGCTCCTACTGTTACAACAACATCGGTTGAAAGCCCTAACTTTTTCGCCCATTCTTCTGATAAGTATCCAGCGGGTTTATCGGCTGTAAGAGTCTTATCATATAACCTGCTTCTAAGATTCCCAAGACCTGGTGAAAGAATATCTAGAAACTCGTTATCCGGAAGACCGTTCCAATCTTTATTGTACATTGCTTTATGGCCTGCCGAACAAATACCTCTTTTAATATCAGCCGGATTAGCTACACCCGTTAAAATAGAAGGTATCCAATCGCAGATTTCAACGAAACTATAAGCTTCATTGTATACTTCGTACGAGTTCTTTTTACAATTAAGTATTTTACTCCAAAACCACTCTGAAGAATATACACCGCCTATTTTAGAAAGGTATTGGGAACGAATTTTACTTGCAGTCTCAGTTATAAATGCCGCCTCAGCGTGACTTGTATGATCTTTCCACAACCAAACCATTGCGGCTGGATTACTCCTAAATTTTGGATTACTGCTTAATGCCTTATTGTTTTTATCAACCGGCATAGGACTGCTTCCGGTTGTATCAACTCCAATACCTATTATATCTGAGGGATTAAAGTCTGTATTTATTTTTTTTGCTTTACGAATTGCTTCGCATACGGTTACTTCAATTCCAAGCAGGTAGTCTTCCGGATTTTGACGAGCAAGATTAGGTTCTAACGGTGCTATCATTATTCCGTCCTTCCCAGAGGGATATGGGAATACATGACTCGACAATTCATAACCGTTCGATATATCAACAATTAACGAACGGCAAGAGTTTGTTCAAAATTACATATTTGTTCATTCATAACTCAATATAAAAATTGTAATCAAAATTATTTAACCTACAAAATACATGTAAGCTGCTAATATGAGTAAAAGTACAACAACCGATGCGACTACTTCAACCGCGGACCAGCTTGACCTAGATTCTTTTTTATGCTCATCTGTTACAGTGCCGTATGTAAGTCCACTTATTTTATCATAAGCAGGTACGTTGGTTGCATAACTAACAGCGACCATAACTATAATGCAAACGATAAGAATAATAATACTGTAATACTGGAAGAATATGTTATTCACTACCCATAAAAATGAACCGGCTGAATATTGAAAATTGTCGAGTAATTTTACAGGTGTATCGACTGCCAGACGGAACAATCCGAGTGCAAAACCGGTAAGCATTGCGGCCAAGCATCCTTTTGCATTCAATCGCTTATTGAATACACCGAGGAAGAAAACTACAAATATGGTGGTGCTAAATAGGCTTGTACACCCTGCAGATAATCGTACAATCCTTTGCCCCCTTGTATTACTGGGATCCATAAAAGTCCTACAAATACCATCACACCTGTTGCTACTCTGCCGATCCATACCAATTGCTGCTGCGAAGCGTTCGGGCGGAATTTGGAATAGAAATCCATAGTAAATAGTGTTGAGCATGCATTGAAAACACCAGCTAACGAACTCATTAACGCCGCTAAAAGTCCCGCAACTACAAGACCTCTTATTCCTACCGGGAGAATATTAGCTACCATCAAAGGAAAGGCTTGTTGGGCATTATCTCTAATTATTTGACCATCTGCACCGATTATTGCCTCCTGCAGAACGGGTACTTTCCCGCTCACTGCAAGAGCATAACATATCATACCGGGAATAATAAAAATGAAAACTGGTAATAATTTTAAGAAAGATGCTGCAATTGTTCCTCTTCTTGCTTCTTTTTCGTTGGGGGCAGATAAAGCTCTTTGAACTATATATTGATCTGTACACCAGTACCACAATCCGATAATAGGAGCGCATAAGAGCATTCCTATCCAGGGATAATTATCATTGAAATACCAGGCCATTTTGCCGGCTTCTTTTACCG
>CAZKNM010000023.1:0-965 GCA_964554135.1 uncultured Melioribacteraceae bacterium | reverse complement strand
TTCAATTCCGGCAGGGACAATCGGTTTCCAGAGATTGAACATTTCAGGACCGATAATATTTCTTAATTCACTCCAGCCGCCTAACGCTTGAAGCCCGAAAAATGTTACCAACGCCGAGCCAATAATAAGTATTATTGTTTGAAGCGCTTCCGTGTATGCAACTGCACCCATACCGCCAAGTATTGTATAGATACCTGTTATTACAATTACTAATATCGATCCGAGCCAAAAACTATCGAGACCGAATAAATTCATCTCGGGAAGAAGTACTGAAAAAACAACACCCCCTGCGAAAATTCCTACTGCAATCTTTGTTAATACATATGCTATTAGCGAAATTCCTGATAAAACTGTTCTTGAAGCAGGAGAGAATCTTTTTTCAAGAAACTCCGGCATAGTAAAAACTTTTGAACGCATATAAAACGGAACCATCACCCAACCCAGTATAAGCAGACACCATGCATGCAATTCATAATGAGCCATTGCAACACCATCTGTAGCACCGGAACCAGCTAATCCCACAAGATGTTCGGATCCAATGTTGGATGCGAAAATTGAAGCTCCTACGATAAACCATCCCAGATGTCTTCCGGCCAAAAAGTAATCTGTTGAAGTGTTTTGTCTTCTTTTAATTATCCACCATGCTAATCCGAGTATTATTGCGAAATAACCGGCTATTACAAGCCAATCAATTAGATGCAGTGTACCCATTAGTCCCCTCGGTTATTATTTATTATTTTATATTCTGTTTCAGTATAATCGTTTGGAATTTCATTTCACTGAAAATTTGTAAATGGTTGTCTGCTTATAAGTTTCACCGGGTCTTACTACCACCGATGGGAATTTAGGTTTATTTGGTGAATCGGGGAAACATTGTGTTTCCAAACAGAGAGCTGTTCTGTGCCGGTATGAAACTCCTTTCTTCCCGATAATCGATCCGTCAAGAAAATTTCCAGAATAGAATT
>CAZKNM010000022.1:26545-30242 GCA_964554135.1 uncultured Melioribacteraceae bacterium | reverse complement strand
CGGCGGAATCCAAGCAACCTTGATGGATGAGATTGCGGCATGGACGGTTTTTGTGAAACTTGAGACTGCCGGTGTTACAACGAAAATTGAAGCATCTTTCAAGCGTCCGCTTATATTGGATGGAGATAAGTTGGTTGTTAAAGCCGTTGTGAAAGAGGTCGAAAATAAAACGGCTAAAATACATGTGAGACTTTATGATTCCAAAGAGCACCAATGTACGGAAGGTTTTATCTGGTATAAAATTTTTTCAAAAGAAAAAGCCAAAGTGAAATTACATTACCCGTGTGTTGAAGCATTCTTTGATAATTAAAATGTAGGGACACGGTAGACCGTGTCCCTACAGCATGGGGAAATGTACCGCACGAGTTTATTTCATCAGCAACATCTTGCGTGTAATTACATGACCATTTGTTTGCAATGTATAAATGTAAACTCCGCTTGGTAAATCTGTGCCGTTGAATGAAACCGAATATTGTCCTGCCGATTTCACTTCATTAACTAAACTCGCTACTTCTTTACCGAGAACATCAAATACCTTCAAAGAAACGAATCCGTCGTTAGCAAGTGAGTAACTTATATTGGTGGTCGGATTAAATGGATTTGGGAAGTTGCCGAGAGATATTTCTTTTATCGTTGCTTCTTCTGCAGCTAGTTCAGTTTTGGCTGTTTCGGAATCATTGTTGGCAATATTAGCATCACATTCTCCATATACTAAAGCTTGGTAATTAGGATCACCTTCCGAACTCTCGGTTGTATAATATGGACGCACATCATAATGGAGTAGGTTTGTTGTTGAACCGTCTGCTATTGTCCACTCATAATCTATGTAGGTTGTTGTTCCGTGGCTTACCGATCCGAGGTATACCTCGCTCCCCATAACGCCGTTTGTCTTTACTTTCCTATATATCTTATAATAAACATTTGAGTTTGGGTGTTCATTCCAGTAAAGAGTAACATATTCTTCTGGGGTAGAGTTTGAGGTTAAACCCCTGTTACTGAATACGGGTTTACCGGTATAATATGCAGTATAGGTATTGTTTCCCGAAGGATAGAAAGTTGTGGTCATAGAAGAAGAACTAGTGCTCCATTGGTAGAAAGTATAATATATACCATTGACTGTTTGGTTAATAGCGGTTCCACTTATCGAGTTTGGTTCAACAACTGTGTGACCCGAAGAAGGAGAATCATATTGTGTACTGCCTACTTTTATTACACCGCCATTACCAACACCAGTAAAGTTGTTTTGGAATGTTATATTATATTCGTTATTAAAATCAACCGTGTAAAGAGCATGGGAAGAGGTTGGTGCCGGAGCGCTTATTGTTCTCGATGAGAAATCTCCGTTTGGTGTTGACCATTTCGCAAAGTATCTTTGATAAGGATTATAATATTGGTCAATTGCTTCCAAGGAAGTGTATTCTCCCGGATCGGGTGTAAAACTGTATCCGGAAGCTTTGCTTACACTATTTACATATACTGTCCCTCCGCCGAATTCATTTTCAACTTTTATTGATGGCTGTACATAAAATGTTACATAATCGTTCTCTACTTTGACTTGTCCTAAACCAGGTACATAACCCCAAATTTCTATTCTCCATGTATATTCTCCACCAGACAAATCATAATAATGTTCGATACCATAATAACTCGATGATTCGTATGTCCCCAGGGGTGGAGCGGACAATTTATAATAAGGGTTTGAACAAGGAGGGGTATCCCACTCAACTTGAACATTAATGTCGGATTGTCCATATCCCAAGTCAAAAACTTGATCATCGCTTGGTTTATAAAATTGAGCTTGAGTTATTGATGCAGCGAGGAATAGAAATATTGTTGAATACAAAAAAGAACGAATAATATCTTTCATTTCAATTCTCCTATTGAATGTTATAAATAATTGTTATTTTTAGGCGCAAATAAAAAGGGAATTTCCCACAGGTGAGCAGCCTGAATTTTATTTGCAGTTCTAGGAAACGCTGCTAGCACAGCGTTTCCTATTATTGTTTATTTGCTCTTACCTCCTATGAATGAAATACTTTTTATCTGCCTTTGTATACCAGAGTTATATATTCAGAATTAAGAGAGTAATAATTAGCTATAAATACTTGATCGTTGAACATCCAGAAGGCATGTGGCCATATGAAATTTGTTTGGGGCAAATTGATTTCTTCCCAGTCGGTGCCGTTATAATGATACACATTACCATCATCTCCGCCGCAGATTATATTATTTTCCGAGATAGCAGACATACCTCTAATGGTGTAAGGCATGAGGATGTTTGTCCATAAACCATTTTCATATCTAAAAACTCCGCCCTGACCATATGAATACATCTTTCCGTATTTTGTTTTATTGAAGTGTAATCCTCCCCAACGAGGTGTATTTATTCCTACTGTAAATGAGTCTATTGTCGTCCATATATTATTTACTTTTTCAAAAAGATATTCAGTATGATAACCGGTTAATTGATTCCATTTAATACCCTGAGAATACAAAATGCCATGAAATTCTCTTAGAGATTTTAGTTGAAAATTGAATTTGTCACTTATGTCAGATATTTGTATGGAATCTTTTTTCCACTCAGAACCATTAAAGTGGAAAATATATCCTCCGACTCCACAGGTCCAAATATTATTCCTACTTGTGCCCCAAATATCTAACAACGGAAATCCATTAATTTCATGTTCCAACCAAATACCATTACGTAACTCGACTACAATGCTTTTGTAATAATCTATTCGATTCCCATTGTTGTCGTATTCTGATAAAAACCTGTCTCCGACAACCCAAATATTATCATCGTTGAAACCTGTTATCCAACGGAAAGACATTGCGCTTCTCGCGATATATTGAAACAAATCAATTGCTTCCCAAGATAAACCGTTGTAATGCCATAAATTTCCTTGCGAACTACTGCTGTGGCCGCATACCCATACGTTTTCAGGTGAACTTGCCCAAATAGAATACATGTGAATTTGAGAACTGCCTGGATATCTTAGTGTATCTACGGTCCATGTATATTCTCTTGCATTTTTTTTTGATTCGGGTGAGGTAAACCAGTTGCAGCTAAATAGTGTGGTTGTAATTATTGTTAGTGTTGTTATGAGAAGTGCCTTTTTCATGCTGGTGTTCCGATAAACTTATATAATCACAATTAAAATTTTGCATCAAATATAACTTATTTAGATTAAAAATCAATCCGTATAAGTACTGAATTTATTTTTAGTGTTTTTAGCTTAAAAGTGCAATTTTTATGGGGGGGGGGAGAGAATTAGGTATAAATACCTAGTATTTATAAAGTCAATAAAATGGAGATTTGTTGTTATGTATGGTTATAATGTCAATTGATAGTTATGAGTGGGCAGGCTGCCCGCTCTACATTTTATTTCACGGATAAAATTTTATTTAAACCTTGCTCATCCACAATAAGCAAACCGTTTTTAATAAGCCGCGGTGTAAGAATTTTCCAATTCTCATCTTTCTCAAAAACTTCTTTGAATAAAGGAAGAGCTTCTTCCAATCCACCGTTGTTTACTAACGTTGTTGCATGCCAGAATTTCATTTCCAGGTTATCTGGGAACATTGCCTCCGCCGCAGAATATTCTTCCATTGCTTTCGGCATATCGCCGTGTTCAACAGCCAGATCACCTTTGTTCATGTGTTGGTATGCACGGTGCACTTTCAGTAAGCGTTTTAA
>CAZKNM010000022.1:7655-26535 GCA_964554135.1 uncultured Melioribacteraceae bacterium | reverse complement strand
TGATTGGTTCGGGATTATCTTCTACGCGTAGATCTACTAATCTGTCTTCCCAAATTTTTCCAGTCGATTTACCGCGTACAACGAGAATAGCTGCAGATTGTTTTCCGCGTATATCACCGCCTACGCTTTGGGCTGCTTCAAGCGCAGCGACCATTCTTTCTGCAAGCGGACCTTTAGTGTTTTCAAATGCTTCTGCCATTGCTCCCCATACTTTGTCGTTCAACATTAGGTTTGCTTGAGCTGAGAAGTTATCGCCTACAATGTGTCCTGCACCCTCGGTGCAATTTTTCCCGGTGTATGCTTTAACGTTTCCGTTCACATCTAAAATTGCCAGCTGGCGCAAATCACGTCCTTCGTCTTCACTGATCAATTTATCGACAACATCGGGAGCGGACATTCCTTCTTTCATTAGTTTTAATCCGTTCGGACCGAACGAATAATTAACAAATGATTGTGTGGCTACTACACCGACGCCCGCTTCACCCCATGTTACGGTTGTTCCTACGGAGAACCAATGTGATTGCACTGCAACACCCATTTCACCCGTGTTGGGGTCGCGGGCAACAATTGAATAAGTATGCGCAAGCGGGGAGTGACCGATATTCCGTTGTGAAAATACCGAGGAGTTAACAAGCATAGTTAAAAATATTGCAGTAAAGAAAAATTTTGTTTTCATAATGTGACTCTCATAAAAAGTAGCAAAATAATCATTATCAATTGCTGATAAAGTTAGTGATTATGGGAGTAATTTTCTCATTTAATATTTCCTTCACTGTTTGATAATGACACTATTATGAATTATTTTCACTTCGAATTTTTGTATTAATTAATCAACAAGACCTTTGTTAAAGGAGTAAAAATGAAACAACATTTATTTTTAATCGTTATTTTATTTGCATTCGGGAGTGTTGCATGCCAGGATAATAAACTGGAGAAATCCGATCTTCAAACTCAAAAAGATAAGTCTAGTTATAGTATCGGACTAGACATTGGAAGAAATATCAAATCTCAGGAGTTGGATCTTGATATAGATATACTTGTTCAAGGGATAAGGGATGGTGTGGTTGGAGATTCAGCACTTTTAACAGACAAAGAAATTGAAGAAACAATGCAGCAATTTTCTCAGGAAAGAATGGAACAGCAAGATGCCAAAATGAAAGAGCAGAGTGAACCCAATAAAAAAGAAGGAGATGCTTTCTTGGAACAAAATAAAAAACGGAGTGAAGTCGTTACACTCCCCAGCGGTTTACAATATGAGGTGATAAAATCCGGTACGGGACTTTCTCCCAGTGCAACAGATAAGGTTAAAGTTAATTACCGCGGAACTTTAATCGACGGAACGGAGTTCGATAGTTCATACAAGAGAGGCCAGCCTGCAGTATTCGGCGTTAACCAGGTTATAAAAGGATGGACCGAAGCACTTCAATTAATGCAGGTGGGTGATAAATGGAAATTGTATATACCCTCCGAGTTAGCCTACGGAGATAGAGGTGCAGGAAATATTATACTGCCGGGAGCAACGCTAGTATTCGAAGTTGAATTGCTTGGCATAGAATAATTTTTTTTAAGGAATTTGAATGAACTTATTTGCAGATGCAGTTATTGTTTTTATTCTCAATCTGCCGTTTGGGTATTGGAGAGCAAATGTTAAAAAATTCTCGTTCCAATGGATTTTAGCTGTTCATATTCCGGTACCTTTTGTAATTGTTCTTAGATTAATCTCAGGATTGGGATTTGGATTTATTACTTATCCTATTCTTGTTGGGGTATTTTTCTTCGGTCAATATTTAGGCGGAAAATTTTTACATTGGAGAGAGAATAATCACTTATTACCGATAACTTCATGTCTAGTTTGGGATATGGTTAAAGCTGCAGAGTCAAGTTTGAAAAGGTTGAGATAAATACTGTTGTGAATAGTAGCAATTGAAAGAGAAAGGAGAGGGGCGATTTTACATCGCCCCTTTTATTTTATAGATCAAGTAAAATACCAGCCATAATAACATAGAAGTTGGCTTTTAAATCAGAAGCACTGCTTACATTTTCGAACTGATATTTGAGGAAGACGTATCTGATATCGCCGGTTAAAACAATCGAACCGAGAGCAATTTCGGCACCGGCGCCAACATGATAGCCTAACGGCGATGATGTCTCACTCGTACCTCCTACTTCATATTTTGAATTGTACCATCCCGCTCCGGCAACGCCGTAAGCGAAAGGTAAAATGTAAATTAATGCAGATGCCATTATCGGGTAACTGGTAACTTTTTCAGTACCATTGTTATATTTTTCCTGCCGGTAATTTATCGCTCCTTCAACAGCGAAAGATGGCGATAATTTCAGACGAACCATACCGCCGAATAGGACCGAACCTTCATCGGCATTCTTTGATTTTTGATATCCCAATTGCGGGCCTATTGCTATTCCTTGGGCAAAAGCCTGGGATGCAAGTACTATGAAAAGAAGTAATGATATTTTTTTTAACATATTTTCTCCCTGTTGTTGGTGATTGTGTTTATTATAAACTTTGTACAAGTTCTTGAGTGTTCTCAATTGTGTAATGGTAAATTGTTTTTACTTCCTTGGCTAAATTCATAACCGGACACTTTTTGTTCTTCATAATGATTTCGTTGGCAAGATTGAGAAAAGCCGCTGCGCCTTTTGATTTTGTGTCATAGAGAAGTACAGGTTTTCCGAAATATGTTGCTTCTGCAATAACTGTGTTTTTTGGAATAGTAGTATAGATAATATATTTCCCAAGACTGTTGTATAATTTATCTTCGGTAAGTGCCCATGTTTTTGTATTTGGTTCGTACATTGAAAACAAAATACCTTCAACTTCCAGTTTTTGATTCCATTTGATTCTTACAAAATTTATAAATGTTAATATTTTTTTTAAGGCGGTAAGTGAAAAGTGCCCGCTGGTAATGGGAATTAATACAGAGTCGGCTGTGGCAAGAGCGATTGATGACATTCCTTTTACGTACGGAGGTGTGTCAAGAATAATGTAATCGTAATCGTCAATGATGCTTTGCAGAATATTTTTGAAAAGAAACATGTTATAAGTGAAGCGGTCGATTTTTTCTTCAGCTTCATAAGAAGCTACATATGCGGGGATGAAATCTAAATTATCCAAAGATGTTTTATGTATCGATTTTTCCAGAGATTTTGTGAATCCCAATAAACTGAAAATATCCCCCAGGATATTTTCACCGTAAAAACCGAGAGATACTGAGCACGAAGCCGATGGGTCCATATCGATCAACAATATTCTTTTTTTTGAAACCGCGAGACCGGCAGCTAAATTAACTGCAGTTGTAGTTTTGCCTACGCCTCCCTTTGGATTTGCAACAGCGATGATTTTACACATCCGGAGATTTTCCTGCTTGAAAGATTTTGAGAAATATATTTTTAAAGTTGATGACAGATTGCTGCTCAATATAACTATTAAATTTTTTTTTTACATTATTTATTTTATATTGAGAATAAAAAAAATTTAAAGTGCTAGGTGTAATAAAAGTGAGAAGATTGAGTGATATAACAACAGCGAAAAGTTAAAGTTTAAGATGGGAAGCTTACTTAGAAAAAGTAAAGCTATGCGTTTATTAAAATTTATTTAAATTAATCATTACCATCCTCCACTTGCACCGCCTCCTCCGGAACTCCCGCCGCCACCTGAAAATCCTCCGCCGGAAGACCATCCGCTGCTTGATGACCAGCTTTTTGAAGTAAATGTACTTGCTGATGCAAGTCCCTTTGCTAATTTCGGTGAATATTTTTCAAGGATGTTTTTTCCTTTCTTTGAACCCAGAAAAATTTTGAAGAAGATAAAACCGAAAAAGTATATTATGAAAATCACTGCTGCAATTGTTAATCCAAAGATGAAAATAGGGAATGTGGCATAGAACGGTATCAGGAAAACGAATAAAAACCAGCTTGAGCAGCCTTTTGAAAAAAGTCCGACGAATGTAAATATTCCGAGAATGGACATTACAAAAATTCCCATTACAATATTCATTGGAAACGGAACGGATTCGAATCCTTCATCGAAAGTTGTTATATCCTCCGGTTTGTAAGATCCTTCAATCGATCCGATAACCGCACTGACGGCGGATATTACACCTGCATCATAATCGTCTCTTCTGAAGTTCGGAGCCATCTCATTTCTGATTATACTGCTGCATTGGGCATCGGTAAGATATCCTTCTAAGCCATAACCCACCTCAATTCTAATTTTTTTATCGTTAACGGATATTAAAATTAATACTCCGTTGTCTTTAACCTGTTGTCCCAAATGCCAGGTGTTGAAAACATTGTAAGCATAATCTTCCAGTACTTCGTCTCCAAGTGATTGGATTGTTAGAATGACAATTTGATTCGACGTTTCTGATTCGTGTGTTCTTAACAACTGATCGATTTTCATCTTTGCTTGATCGGATAAAATATTCGCGTAATCATTTACTCTTCCCATCAAGTAGGGAACTTCAGTGGCAGATACGATTAAACTCGATAGAAGCAACACTAAAACGAATATATATTTTCGCATTTTTCTTATCCTTTGATTCTAAGTTCGTTTGACAATTCGTTTTTATCATCTGGTTCAATTTGGAAACCTTTATCTAATAAGATCTCTGCGCACTTATCAATCGTTGATAATATTCCCTCCGTCATTTTGTTGTCTTTTATCGATTTGACGATCGATACTATTAATTCATCCCAGACGGATTGATGTACTACATTACTAATACCTTTATCTGCTTTAATAATAACTTGCCTTTCAAAGAAAGAAATAAATATCATTATACCGGTTCTGTTTTCTGTGTTGAATACTTCTTCCTGCAAAAAATATATATTGGCTTGTCCTTGAGCAGATTCATGTAAAAGTTTTTTCCCGATAAAGATTCGTTTGAGAGGAGCAATACTCCATATTAATAAGATTGCCAACATACCGGAGGAGATGACTAATAGAAAATACCAAATGGGATCATAAAGTGCTAAAGCTGGAATGAATCTATCTGCAAGTATTAAGAATAGAAAGGCTGTAAGTGAAGCAATTATCCCTCCTCGATAAAGTGAAATGTTGTAATTACCGCATTTATCTGCAAATACTGGAACAATCTCCCCAGAAATCTTCGATTCGGCCTCTTGAATCTTTTGTTTTATTTTTCCAAGGTCTTCATCACTAAAATTTTTGGTAATGTTCATATTCTGTTCTTCTATAGTTTTTTTTTAAAATTACTTGATGATAGATAAAAATTTTTTCGATAATAAGAACAAAAAAGTTCGTAAAGGTAATTATTATTGCAGGTTGATATCTAAGCGTGGGTTTATAAATAAAAAGGGATTTAATTCTGATGTATGAATTAAATCCCTGAACAGAATTCCAGCTAAAAAGGTTATTGTTCTTTTTTCCTCCAAACAAAGAGAATGTAGAAACTGAAAACCAGTGTAGTTATCACTTGTAAATAGAGGGGTGTTGAGAACAACTCCATGCTCAGAAGAGCGGAAACAATTAGAAAATATTTTACAAGGTAATAGAACATTTTACTTATAATAATACTGAGTAATATTGAACCGAATACGTTTTTAATTCTATGCAAGATGAAGTAGAATAACCAGATATTCAGAATTAATTCTGCAGCCATCAATAAAGATTTCAGAATAAGAGGGTGGGCTGATACAAAAAAGCTAAAAAGCGGAAGGCTTATTGCAATCACATAAGTATTTTTCTTAGTTGTATGAGCTAACGATAAGATCATCATAATGCGCATGGGTTCGAACAAATAGATGGGTATTACTAGTAAATGAGAAATAGCCGGGAGAAAATAAATGAATGCCAGAGCAAAGATGTCGAATAAAATATTCTTGAGATTCTCTTTTGATTTGAATAAAGCTGCTGTGGTATCCATAAAAACATTCCTTTGTTTATTCCTTGATTAGAATATAATATATTTCTATTTTTTTGCCAATGATAATGCAAATACACAAAAATCTTCCAAAGGAACTATATGGATCGTAGAGATTTTCTCAAAAAAAGTATCGGTGCAGGATTAACTGCCGGAGCAGCAATAGCATTCGGCGATTTTAATAAATTATATGCCGAGTCCGGTTCTTTGCTAAATGATAAACCTTATGATCTTGTTGCGGTCAGAGGCGGTGAACCGGATGTTATGTTCGACAAAGCGATCGAAGCATTAGGCGGAATTAAAAAATTTGTTAAGCCCAACCAAACAGTTGTGGTGAAACCTAATATCGGGTGGGATGTTACACCTGAAAGAGCAGGTAATACTAATCCGAAATTGGTATATAGAATCATCGAGCAATGTAAATATGCCGGCGCTAAAGAAGTTTATGTATTCGACCATACTTGCGATACCTGGACAAGATGCTACTCCAACAGCGGAATTGAAAAAGCAGTAAAAGATGCAGGAGGAACGATTGTCTCTGGTGACAGTGAAGGTTATTATCATGATGTTGAAATAAAAAAAGGGAAAAAACTCACCTCAGCAAAAGTACACCAACTTATACTTGAGTCGGATGTTTTCTTTAATGTTCCCGTCTTAAAACATCATAGCTCCGCAAGTGTTACAATTTCTATGAAAAATTTGATGGGGATTGTATGGGATAGACGATACTGGCACCGCAACGATCTTCATCAATGCATTGCCGATTATGCGTCGTATAACAAACCTACTTTAAATATCGTTGATGCTTATGCCGTAATGAAGAGGAACGGTCCGCGCGGTGTATCGATTGCGGATGTTGTTTCAATGAAGTCGTTGCTGATTTCGGCCGATATAGTGACTGCAGATGCCGCTGCAGCTAAACTATTCGGAGTCGAGCCTAATCAAATTCCTCATATCAAAATTGCCAACGATATGAAAATAGGAAGGATGGATCTTCAGGATCTCAACATCAGTAGGATAAAGATTTAGCGAATGAAACTTGCAGTGCTGAAAAAATTTCGTGTGATAATATCACTTTTATTCTTCCTGTTTGCATCTGTTCTATTTTTAGATTTCAGTTTCTCGCTTCCTTCCAAAATTTCAGGCTATGTGTTATATCTTCAATTCATTCCTTCTTTCGTAAAGTTTATGAATATTTTTTCTATAACTGCTGCCGGCTTTTTGGTTGTAGTTATACTGACAATTTTATTCGGCAGGATATACTGCTCGACTATTTGTCCGCTCGGCACACTTCAGGATTTTATTGGCTTTTTCTCCAAGAAGTTTAAGAAACAGAAGAGATATAATTATGTTTTCTTAAAAGCAAATAATGTGCTTCGATATTCTCTGCTGGTTATTGCAATATTATCATTTCTAGCAGGAAGTCTATTTGCAATAAATCTTCTTGATCCTTACAGTAATTTCGGTAGAATAATCACAAATCTATTCCGCCCAATATTTTTAGGAATAAACAACAACCTGGCATTCGCACTTAACTCTGTGAATATTTACTGGATTTACCCTGTTGAGTTCAAAGGTGTTGATATAATTTTATTAGTTGTTCCGTTAGCAATTTTAGCTTTAGTCTTGTGGCTTTCATTTACTAATGGGAGGTTATATTGTAATACCGTTTGTCCTGTCGGCACATTGCTGGGTTTTCTTTCTAAGTTTTCTCTTTTTAAAATTGTGATTGATGAAAGAAACTGCAAAGGGTGCGGGATATGTGAAAAAGTATGCAAAGCCGGTTGTATTGATACCGATAATAAGTTTGTGGATTTCACAAGATGCGTAGGTTGTTTTAATTGTTTCGATTCGTGTCCAACGGACGGATTGGAATATGAATTTGCTCTAACAAGGAATCATGATAAATCAGATTTGAAAATTGATTATTCAAAGAGAGAGTTTATTGCAGGCACACTGTTGTACACATTGGGAATAAGCGGTTTTGCATTCGCACAAAAGAAAATCGAAGTATATAAAGAAAATACTGTCCCGGTTATTCGTCAAAATCCGATTTCTCCACCTGGTTCCAAAGGAATTGAATATTTCACCGATTCGTGCACGGCATGTCATTTATGTGTAAGTGCTTGCCCTACACAAGTTCTACAGCCTTCATTTTTGGAATATGGATTTTTAGGTATGCTTCAACCGAGAATGGATAATAAATCGGGTTTCTGCAATTTTGAATGTAAAATCTGCGGTGATATCTGCCCAAGCGGTGCGATATTACCTACCACGTTGGAAGAGAAAAAATTAATTCAAATCGGCAAAGTAAAATTCATCAAAGAGAACTGTGTTGTTGAAACACAGGGCACAGACTGCGGTGCTTGTTCGGAACATTGCCCGACGAAGGCAGTGCATATGGTTCAATATGTACATCCGCTGGTTCCCGATAAAAATCTGAAGATACCAGAAACGGACGATGAGATATGTATAGGCTGCGGAGCTTGCGAATTTGCATGTCCCACCAAACCTTACAAAGCAATTTACGTTGAAAGTAATCCGGTTCATCAGAAAGCTAAAAAGCCGAAGGTAGAAGAGCTTGAGCCGGTTGATACTTCCGAAGATTTTCCGTTTTAAAGATTCACCTTTTCTCTAATTTTTAACGAATTAAATCAAATCCTTTTAGAATTATTAGAAAAATACGTTGATAATATTGAAATAATAAATTATCATACATTGTTTTTATTAAATATTCCAACTAAAAGGTATCAAAGTTTGGGAGAAATATTAAGATGAAACTCAATGAGATTCTTAAAAAGTATAGTGATGGGGCAATAGATCAAATCGCTTCAGATAAAGTTGAAGAATCAGCAAATTTAAGATTACCGCGCAGTGTTGTTATTCAAGAAATTACTGCTGCATTAAGCTCTCTATCTTATGTTGCTTCTGCTCTTGCACCTGCTAGACCACCAACATATGCATTTATTAAGTTACTCATAGATGCACCCAATCACATACTTCCAATTGAAGGTTTTCAAGAAAAAGTTTTGCTTGCAACTAAAGATATGACAGATAGAGCACAGACAGGACAAGGATTATCATCTACTAAGAATTATCAATTATATATTAATGTTCTTAGAAATGCCTGGGAAAGCGATAATGAAATAGATCGAAGTGAGACCCAGTTATTAGAAGCTTTAAGGAAAGAACTAGATATTTGGGCACGGGAACATCTTTTACTAGAACATCATCCTAATATACGCCAGTTGTGGGATGTACCTGGGGCATATGTATCCAAGAGAAATTACCTGCTAAACACAGGACTTGTTTTGAGTTATGAGAATAATTATGTAATAGCTGACGAAGTTGCAATTCAAATTAGACGAGCATGGGGAATTGATTTGGAAAAAGATGACTTTGAACGTCTATTAAATTATCTAAAAAACGAACAATTGTATTTTACACTAGATAAAACCGGACTTCAGTTAAGTGGAACAAAAGAAGAACGAATCGAACGGATTATTAATGCTTTGATTCCCCCTACTGAACTTTTAGAATTCTTTCAAGTTGAAGAACTAAGAGATTTTTGTAGACAAACTGGAATTCAAATATCAGGTAGAAAATCCGAAGTCATTTCTAATATTATAGATTTCTTTAACTTGGAACTCGATTTGCAAAAAGATAATGTAGAAGAAGTTTCCCCTTTACCTTTGGAACCAGAAGAAAGAGAAATTTCAAATGAGGTTTTAGCAAAACTGTTGCAAAATTTGACGAATAACCAACTATACGATGTACTTGACCAAAGCTTTTTGAAGACAAGCGGTACTAAAGAAGAAAAGATAAACAGATTGATTGAAAGTACTTGGTCTGAAATATCAATTCTAAATCGTTTGAGAAAAAATGATTTATCTGAATTGTGCAGGAAATTATTTATCCCAATTTCAGGAATAAAAAGTGAATTAATTGATAGACTAATTGATGGTTCAAAAATAAGATTTAGTGAATCTACGGCCAAAGCGTTTATTGAAGATCAGGAATCCCAGATGGAAGCTAAGGTATCAAAAATTTCTGAAACTTCTCTTTCTGATTCTGTTAGTGAAGAAGAACAAAAACAAATAATTCCAAAAGGGCTCTCAGATATTAAGCATGACTATACAAATTTAGAAGAAGATGAACAAATTATTTTAGCACTAGTTAAAGAAACCAAATCTTTGACAGAACAGGATATTGAAAGAGCAAGCCGTAGGTATAGGCTAGGTTGGTTTTTAACAAAAGCACATATGGCTGACATAGTTGCAAAATTAAGAAGTCAAAATCATAATCCCATGAAAGTTAGGAGTGTAAGGAGTGTTAATATATATGAATGGACTGGAGAAAAAATAAAATTTGATCGGAAGGTTAATAAATCGGCGGCACGAGATGTTGTTGATGCTTTGCGACAAGGTGTTGTACCACAAAGAAACTTGGATTTAATTATAATAGGTCAGTCAAAAGCGAGGTCTCATCTAAAGGAATTATTATCCGAGGCAAAAAGTAATAAGTCTCCATTTAAATTTATTCGTGGTCCTTATGGGGCAGGCAAAACTTTTTTAAGTTCTTGGTTACGAGAGCAAGCATTGAAAGAGGAATTTGCTGTCTCAACCGTTAATATTGGACCTGATCAACCTCTTTCTGATTTACCAATTTTTTATTCTGGTTTGATTAACGGGATAAGGATACCGGAAAAAACTGATTCTTGTGCTTTAACTGATATTTTAGAATCGTGGTTATTGTTGATTCATAAAAGGACTGCGAAGATAGAGGGTCTTACATCAACTGATGCTTCGATCAGAAAAAAATTGTCAGAAATTGTTGAAAAAAGAATTGAATCTGAGCTTGCATATTTATCTGATCTTGATCAGGGATTTGCACCAGCATTAAGAGCATTTTATCGTGCTAAGAACACTGGTAATCAAGTTTTGGCGTCAACGGCAATAGCCTGGCTGAGTGGTAGTAGATCAATGTCAAATAAAATGTTAAATGAAATTGGAGTACGTGGATTTCTTGAAGCTAATCAAGTGTTTCCCAGAATACATGCGTTACTTGAAGTAATAAAGGGTTCACGTTATCAGGGTCTTTTACTTTTAGTTGATGAACTTGAATTGATAAGGAAATTTCCACATACAAGACAAAGAGAACAAGCATTTGAGATTCTAAGACTTTTAATTGACGAATCGGGTAAAAATGGTTTGCCAGGGTGTCTGCTTGTTTTTACAGGTACCGATACATTTTTTGAAGACGATCGAGCTGGTATTAAAAGTTACGAAGCTCTTGCTGATAGAGTTTTGACACCAAATATATCAGAAGGTCTTACTAGTATTCGTCAGCCTGTTATCACTTTACAAGGTCTCGATCAATCAAAGCTATTGGCTGTAATCAAAAAAGTTCGTGATCTTCATGGGATTGCTTATGATTGGGACGTTATAAATAAATTTCCTAATGAGGCACTCCAAAAACTTGTGCAAGAGTGGACTGCATTTGGGGAAGGGATTGTTACAAGAAAACCACGTCCAATAATTCGTGAATTTATTCATATGCTTGATTTATGTGAGGAAAATCCTAACATAACGCATGAAGAGCTTATACGTATTGATGCGCATGAAAAAGAAACAGTATCTCAGATAACAGACATGCTCAAATAATAATTTAGGTTATGTTGAAGCAAGCTGAAATTGTTAATCTTATTCATCCTGGTCTTCAAAAATTAATTCAGGATAAGAATTGGCGTAATGGGCTTACAGATATTCAAATTGCTGCTATCCCGACTATCTTAAATGGTGAAGATTGTATCATTGAGGCACCAACTGCTGGTGGAAAAACTGAAGCAGTGCTGTTTCCAACTCTGACCAGGGCTGCCCAAAGAACTGGAGATTCAGTTCATGTGTTATATTTAGCGCCTTTAAAAGCACTGTTGAATGATATTGAATCTAGGGCTGAAGAGTATGCTGAAGCTTGTGGATTACATACATTTAAGTGGCACGGAGATGTAAGTCAAAAAGAAAAAATTGATGAATTCAGTAATCCACCTCAAGTATTACTAACTACTCCAGAATCACTTGAAGCAATATTACTGCGTAAAGCTGGTTGGCATTTGTTTTTTAACGATTTACAAACAATAATTATTGATGAGGCTCATAACTTTGCTTCGGGTGACAGGGGGTGTCATTTAATCTCTCTTCTAGAACGTTTAGAATCAAAATTAGAAAAGCTTCCCCAACGGATTGCTATTACTGCTACAATTGGAAATCCAGAGGAAATGCTGAAATGGTTGGCAGGGACGCATCATAAAATAGGTAAACATATTTTTGTACGATCCTCGTTCAATAAAGAAAAAGATTACCAGATTCAGTTCTTTTTCGATAAATACGACATTGATGGCGAGGAAATCCCTTCTTCATATGAGCGTTTGTTAGCTTTATATAATTTTCTACCTTCGAAAAAGTCAATTATTTTTGGAGGATCAAGAAGTAATTGTGAATCAATAGCCTCCTCTATTAATAAATTGAATTCGGTTAATAGAAGAACCATACCTATTAAAGTTCGAACTCATCATTCTTCAGTTAGCAAATATTATCGTGAAGAAGCTGAAAAGAGAATAAAAATTAAGAATGATCTTGAAAGTGGAATCGATAGTATCATTAGTACTTCCACTTTGGAATTAGGAATAGATATTGGGCAATTAGATCAAATTATTCAATTAGATTCACTGTCTAGTCCAAGTTCTTTTCTTCAACGAGTAGGACGTACAGGCCGCAGACCTGACAAACCACAATTTTTTCGGGGTATGTGTGTTAGAGAAGAAGATATTATTTTATTATGTGGTGTGGTTAGTCTTGGATTAAAATGTATTTCGGAAAATCTTTGTTTTCCTCAACGAGCAATACATATTTTAGCGCATCAATTAATTTGCTTGAGTTTGCAAAATAATGGTGTTAGAAGAAAACAAGCTTGGCAAATTTTATCTGGAGCTTATTGTTTTTCCCAAGTCAAAGAAAATCAATTTAATGAGTTAATCTTATTTATGATATCTAAGAATTTCTTACGGGATGTTGATGGTGAATTAGTTGTAGGTGAATCATCTGAAAAATATTTTTTGGGTGCTAATTGGCAGAAATTATTTGCAGTATTTGATAGTGGACCGTTATATGAAGTTTATGAAGAGAAAAAGCATGTAGGTAATTTAGACTCAGCTTTTGTTGAGTCTTTGGAGGTCCCATTCTTGTTTGTCCTTGGTGGGCTTGAATGGGAAGCCTATAAAGTGAAAACAGAATCACATAAAGTTTTTGCAAGAAAAACAGTTGCTGGTAATGTACCCAGATGGGTTACTTTTCAAGGATTCGATGTTCCATTGGAAACAGCAAAAGAAGTTGGTAAAATTCTTTTTTCTGATCTAATTCCTCCATTTTTAAATGATGAGGCTAAAACATGCCTTCATTCAATTCGACTACAATTCAAAAATTTAGAATGGCATGAAGATATTTGGGTTCTTGTTTACGATTCAATAGTGATAAAAGTATGGTCTTTTGCTGGAGATAAAATAAACAGAACGTTAGCAAAGTTATTAGATATTTCTGACCTTGGTATGTCATCTTCCGATTATAAATCAGTCACACTTAAATCCAAAACATCTGAAAGCAAATATAATTTAGAAGATATATTAAGTTTTCTGAATGAAATAAAAAGCCTATCAGTAAATCAATCCCACAAGTTCCTTGAAACATTAATTCATAATATTAGGTTAGTGTATTTTTCAAAATTTGCTAAATGTTTACCTGAAAACCTGCTATCTCAAACCTTATCTGAAAAATTATATGACTTAAACGGATTAATCGCCGAGCTACAAAATGTTGATATTGTTATTAGAAGTAATTGATATATTAACGAATGTAGATTACAGTTATAAATGATGAAATACATATAGGCTGCGGAGCTTGCGAGTTTGCATGGCCCACCAAACCTTATAAAGCAATTTACGTAGAAAGCAATCCGGTTCATCAAAAAGCTAAAAAGCCGAAGGTAGAAGAGCTTGAACCTGTCGATACTTCCGAAGATTTTCCATTTTAGAAATTGTGCCCTATAGTGGGGATAAATGATTTATTAAATGACATCTCTAATAACCAGTGTAAAGATCAAATCATTCAACGTCTATCCGAATAATTATTGTCACAACATTTCATTAATTTTTTCTTAAATTTAATTTAAATAATTTGTTGAAATTAATCGACGGAATATAAATGGGTCACCAGCAATTACTTTTAATTGCTCTCAGCATAATAATTGTCGGCATAGCGGTTGTTGTTGGGATCGATATCTTTACAGCAAATGCCCAACAGGTAAACCGGGATTCGGTAATATTGGATTTATCTAATATTGCAATGGCAGCACAACAATATATTAGAAAGCCGATTGAAATGGCAGGGGGTGAAAGAGTTTTTACCGGATTCATCATTCCGCCAAAACTTGATACCACACAGAACGGTACATATACAATCCAGGTAAGGCCGCTAACAATTACTTTAATCGGTACTGGAGTAGAGAAGGGAAAAGACGGGATTAATAATGTAAAAGTTACGATGGTGATTAGTCCCGATGCAATTGTGTCTACTACTGTGAATAATTAGTCTAGAGAAAAACAAAGAAAATGACCTATAGAGAGTGTCTTAAGAAAAACTCGATAATAGTTTCAGTTGCATTAAATTCATCAAACATGAACCATTCGTGAATACCACCTTCAACTTTTATAAAAATTGTTTCTGCATAACCAGTTGATCCAATATAAGTTTCACGGATAACATGAATGTAATCTTCTCCAGTGTCCGGTAAATGCTCTACTAACGGAGTTTGTTCACATCCATTATGACTAATCCAATAAGAAACGAGATCAGGTATTGCTAATCTTTCGCAATCACCTGATCCGAAACCTTCCCATTCATCAAGTGTTCCGAACAATATCATAATTGGAATTCTTTCTGCTCCATTAAACTTGGATACAGCAGGAACTGTCATACTTCCTCCCACAGGTGCTATTGCTGCAAATATATTCGACCTTTCAAGTGCAAGTGTCATAAGAAATCTGGCACCTAAAGAAAATCCAGTTGCATAAATTTTGCTATTGTCAATGAAATACTCTGAATTGAATTTTTCCAATAAGTATTCAACAAAACCAATATCATCATAATTAGGAAAATCAAAATAACCTCGGTCATCATAATTTTCATCGTCTAGAGTGCTGCAAGGATCGTAGCAATTCCAATATCCCGATACTCCAATAGGATAAATAATAATCAAATTATTTTCTTCCGCGTATTCATCAAATTGTGTTGCGTACCGCATAGACCATGCGGAACTTTGAAATCCATGAAAAACAAAAATTACTGGTGAAGGATTGTTTTGTGAATTAGTTGATGGTATAAAATATTCATATTCTCTCTTGGTAAAATCTTCATCGGTTTTTTCAGGTGCTTCTGTAATATATCCTCCACAACAGATAAATTGGGTGATAAATAGTAAGTTATAAGAGATGCTTTTTAAAACTGATTTACTTGGAAAAACTGACATGTAATAATCCCCCTAAATCAAGCACAAAGTAAATTCTAAAAAATATAAGACGCAATATAAAAACTAAGCGTAACGGTACATACACAATCCACGTAAGACCGCTGTCCATTACATTAGTTGGTACCGGCGCAGAAAAGGGAAGGGACGGTATTAATAATGTGAAGGTTACAATGGTGGTTGGTCCCGATGCAATTGTGTCTACAACGGTGAATAATTAATTTTTTGGGACATCAGTAAATTATTTGAAAAGTTAGTAATTTTACTCCGGCACGACCCAGATATTATTTTTAATTTCGAGCTGAACATCATCAAGCCAGAATTCACGTCCGGCTCCTCCAGGACGGTAATCGATTACAATATCTATGTGCTGTGCAGAGCAGTTTACTATTCCTTTTTCAGTCAGATCAGTGAATATTTTTTCCCCATCTTCAGAGTTTGGATCCTCAACGTAACTTTGCGGGTAGCTATTACCAATCGCAATGTGAGCAGTGCCCCCTACTTTTTCTACGAACAAAGGATGTTTTAATACTTTTTCCATTCCGTTGTTCATACCGAGAGCTACTTCTCCCAAACGGTGTGAGCCTTCATCGGTTTCGATAATTTTTTTCAGTGTATCGTAACCTTGCATTGCTGAAAATTCTTTTATAACTCCCTTTTCAATTTTTAAATAAATGCCTCTAATTGTAGAACCGCTGTAACTTATCGGTAGGTCGACAAATATTTCACCTTCAACGGAATTAGCGTCGGGACTTGTATAAACTTCACCATCCGGGAAATTGCGCATACCTGTGCATTTGGTTACCAATCTTCCCGAGATATCCATTCTCAATTCAAGCCTTTTATTCATCTTCGGATTTTCCGATATCATTTTTACGGTTTTGCTCTTACTCATCAATTGGTAAATACTTTCTTCAACTTCATCCAATTTTTTCGGATCGACTGTCGAAGCACCTACAATCACCTTTGTGTATTCGTCAAGGCTCATACCTTCCATATCTGCAAATCCTTGAGTAGGGAATAGTGTTAATATCCAAGGTTTAGACATCCGGATATTTTTAAATGGTTCGTCGGCTTTCATAAGAGCTTTCAATTTATCTTCGGGTAAACTTGAATATAAGGAGGGATTTTCCGAACCGAGTATTTCGATATATTTTGTCATTTGTTCATAACGCTCTTTATGCCAGCCAGGAGTTTTTTCAATTTGTTCAATCGTTCCATATTTGGTGATCGGTGCGCCCCATACTCTGCCGCGGTCGTTATCGGGTGCAACTATGTTTACATCGGCAATTCCACTGGCTCTGAATATTTTGCTTTGTAAAACGGATATAAGAGGCCAGCAAATATGCTCACCTTTAATCATAACACCATCTAGTACCGCTATGTTGGTCAACATCATCCTTTGTTATGCCGCTTAATGAGTGGTTCAACAAATAATCCGCCCACACATCCAAATCCCTCGGTGAGATTTTTGCATTCATTTTTTTCTCCGGTAAGTCTGTTTACAATTACATCCTTGATTTACGACGCTATTAATTTATTCAAGAAATGTGGAAGATCGGAATCCTATCAGATGACAGGATTCCGACATGACAATATACAAAAAAGAATTATTTATTGAAGAGCTTGAAATGAATTGAGGATGGATACTTACTCGATCTATAAACTCTATGTGTAGCTTTTAGAAAATCTTCATCCTTAGCTTTGTAAATGTTACAGAACTTTTGCGGATTCATATCGAAGAACGGGAAGAAGCTGCTCTGCACCTGAACCATGATTTTGTGTCCTTTTTGAAATGTATGATGGATACTGTTCAATTCCAGTTTTACGTTGGTTACTTTATCGGGGACGAATGGTTCCGGTTTTTCAAAACTGTTTCTGAATTTCCCGCGCATTATTTCATATCTAACCAGCATTTGATAACCGCCAAACTCTATTTCCGTTGAATTTGGAAAGTAATTGTCGTTATCGTAGTTGGGGAAGACATCTATAATTTTAACCACCCAATCTGCATCAGAACCGGTTGTAGAAACAAACAAATCCGCAACGATAGGTCCGGTAATAGTTAAATCTTCAGACAAAGGTTCGGTTTCGTATACTAATACATCCGGTCGTGCCGAGGCAAAACGCTGATCTTCTATCATATAAGGTTTATGATATGATACTCTTGAATCATGAAATCTTGCTGAGTAGGGAACCGGATGTTTAGGATCGCTAATATATTCATCAAATGTTTTGTTGTTTGTCTTACTTGGTTTAATCCAAGATAGTTTTTCGTCTCTGCTGAAGTAGAGAGTTTTCGACGATACATTTTGGGGCGGCCATTGATCATATTTGAACCATTTATTTACACCGGTTCCGAAAATATATGCTTCGGGCAAAATTAATTCTCCCTTGTCATAAAGAAAATGCTCGAAGTATGGTGTGATGATACTGTCGCGGTAGAACTCACTCCATTTTGCACCGAAGTAAATATCGCCGAGAGAATCACCTGGAGTACGGAACCAACCGCCGTGAATCCACGGACCTACTACAATTCTGTTTTCATTTGTCGGATTTTTTTCTTCGATCGATTTGTAAATATGTGTATGCCCGTACTGATCCTCCGAATCGAACCATCCCCCGATAGTCAGAACAGCTGGGGATACATTGTTGAAATATTGCAGATTACCTTTTGCCTGCCAGTATTCGTCATAAGTATCGTGTTCTACACAGTCATTCCAAAATTTTAAAACTCCTTTAAAGTAATTTTTATTTGCATTTGCCAATGAACCTAAATTTAGGAAAAAGTTATATGCATCGGGTGACGCATATGGAAATATATTGGGCCAGTTTTGTGTAAGACTATCGCGTGGTTGATCCATGAATTGGAAAAAAGTGAAATTCTGCAAAAGACAAAATGCACCGTTATGGTGAACGTCGTCACCTATCCACCAATCGGCTAAAGGCGCCATTGGTGCTACTGCGACTAATGCGGGATGTGCATCGATTGCCGCCATTGCAGCATAAAATCCCGGATAGGAATTACCAAGCATTCCTACCTTACTATTGTGGTTCGATATATTTTTTATCAGCCAATCGATGGAGTCATAAGCATCACTGCTTTCATCTATGTCCGCATTACTTTTTTTGTTGATGATTTGAGGCCTCATGTGAACATAGTCGCCTTCAGACATAAATCTGCCACGTACATCCTGCGTAACAAAAATACACCCATCTTCTATTAATTTCGGAGGAACACCCCATCTGGTAAATTCTGCGAAGCTATCTTCACCGTAGGGCTGACAGCTGTAAGGTGTTCTGTAAAAAATTATAGGATATTTTTTTGTATTATCTTTAGGTGTATACACCGCCGTAAACAAGGTTATGCCGTCCCTCATCTGAATTCGATATTCTTTCTT
>CAZKNM010000022.1:0-7555 GCA_964554135.1 uncultured Melioribacteraceae bacterium | reverse complement strand
ACATGGGATTAACAAATCTTTGTGGATGAATTTCAATATAGTTAAATTAGCCTCTAATTAAAATCAGTCGTTGGGAGCAGTAATGATTGTTGTAACAGGCGGTGCAGGTTTTATAGGAAGCGCTATTGTCTGGAAGCTGAATCAAACAGGTGAAGATAAAATTGTAATCATTGATGAATTATTGACGGATGAAAAATGGAAAAATTTGGTTGGGTTGAGATTCGCAGAAATATTTCACAAGGATGAGTTTTATGAGATGATCGTTGATGATATCGTCCCATTCAAAGTTGATTCGATAATTCACATGGGCGCATGTTCATCCACAACTGAGAATGATGCCGATTATTTGCTTCACAACAATTATAGATATTCACTGGAATTAACCAAATATTGTTTATCTCATGATGTTAGATTTATTTATGCTTCGTCGGCTGCGACTTACGGCAGCGGCGCACAAGGTTATGGTGATGATGAAAAAGGATTGGACAAACTACGATCATTGAACATGTATGGATTCTCAAAACATTTGTTCGATATGTGGATTCACCGCAATGGTTTGTTTAACAAGGTTGTCGGTTTGAAATATTTTAATGTATACGGACCGAATGAATATCATAAAGGCGATATGCGGAGTGTAGTTCACAAAGCTTTCGAACAAGCGATGACAACGGGCAAGGTTAGGTTATTCAAATCCAACAATAAAAATTACAAGGATGGTGAACAGAAAAGAGATTTTATTTATGTTAAAGATGCTGTGGATATGACTTTATTTTTCTGGAAGCATAAAGAGAAGAACGGGCTATTTAACATCGGCACAGGAAAAGCGCGAACCTGGAACGATTTAGTCGCAGCCTTATTTAAAGCAATGGACAAACCGGTTAAGATTGAGTACATTAATATGCCCGAACATCTTAATGATAAATATCAGAACTTTACAGAAGCAAAAATTGATAAGCTGATAAATGCAGGATATGTTAATGAAATCACTTCTCTTGAAGATGGTGTTACGGATTACGTGAAAAATTATCTCCTTAAGCAGCCGTATCTCGGCGGAATCGAATAAGAGCGCAGGTTATTAGTGAAGTTCGAAGGCTCAAAATTAAAAGCTGATTTCAGGAAAAGATTATATTTCCTTACGCTGAAGATTATTGAATTCATCGATCAGCTACCGCACGACAACGTTTCGCAGAAAATGGCGGACGAATTATTCAGCAGCGGAACAAGTGTTATTGGAAGTTACATCGAAGCTCAAGCAGCAGATAACCGGGAGGATTTTACTTACTATATAAATTTTTCAATCAAATCGGTTAATGAAACCAAACTTTGGCTGGGCCTGCTTAGAGACAGTAACCGTGCTAAAGCCGAAAAAGTGAAATGGTTTCTTGAGGAACTGGATGATATTCATGAAGTCCTTGAATCGATTGTTCCCGCCGCAAAAGAATAGAACCGAATGGAGTTTTGGAATTCAATTATCAGTAAATTTTGACCAACAACAAGAGAAATTAATATGACTATACTAGCCACACTTTGTTATGTTATGCAAGATTGGAAAACTTTAATGCTGTATAGAAATAAAAAAGAAAACGATTTTCACGAGGGTAAATGGAACGGACTCGGCGGTAAATTTGAATCCGGTGAAACTCCCGAAGAATGTGCGATTAGAGAAGTTAGAGAAGAATCGGGATTGATTGTGAAAGATCCCGTCATGAAAGGTTTTATAACGTTCCCGTTGTTCGATGGGAAAAACGATTGGTATATTTTTATTTTTAAATTTAACGGTTATGAGGGTAAGTTAATCGACTCTCCTGAAGGCAAACTGGATTGGATTCCGAATGAAAAATTAACCGAACTAAATTTGTGGGAAGGGGATCAACATTTTATCCCGTGGCTGTTTGAGGATAAATTTTTCAGTGCAAAGTTTGTTTATAAGAATAAAGAGTTTATTGATTACGAGGTGGAGTTTTATTAATTGGTGAGCGATTCGGTGTTTATCCCTTTGGGAATTCGCTCTACTGGTTATTTAAAAATCCCGTGATCATGTCATTAACAAATCCCGGGTTTTCCAGGGGAGCCATGTGCCCTGCACCGGGTGCAATTCCGAATTCCGAACTTTTAATTTTCAACGTCATCTCCCGCATTACATTCGGCGGTGTGAGTGTGTCAAATGATCCAACGATTAGTAGCGTGGGAATATTTATTTTTGGAAGATTTGTCGTAGTATCGGTACGTCCTGCCATAGCAAGCAAAGCGCCTTTTAATCCAAGGGTTTTCGACTTCTTAGACCTGCTGAGTGTATCAAGGTACACCTTTCTATTTTCTTCAAGTGTAATATCCGAGAAGCAATTTTTTATAAAACTTTCAACAAATTTTTTTGCACCATTTTCATTTATCTGTTTTATCGCAGCAGCTCTTTTTAGTTTGCCGTCATTGGTATCTGCTTCGGCTTTTGTATCGCATAATATTACAGCTTTAAAAATGGATTGATCTCTTTCAATTGCCCTTAAAGAAATGTATCCTCCCATAGACATTCCGCATAAAACTGGTTTACTCAGCTTCATTTTTTTTATTACGGTGAATAAATCATCAACGAACATTTCCATTGTATACTGTCCATCACCGATTTTACTTTCTCCAAAGCCTCTAATATCATAAGCAACGCAATAATATTTATCTTTCAACGCTTCTATTTGATTGTGCCACATGTGATGGTCGTAAGGGAATCCATGGACAAAGATTATCGAAGGATTTCTCTTATTACCGAAATCGTAGACTGCTAGATTGTTTATTGTTTTTTTCATAAAAATTTTTAATCCATGTAATTTAACGAATCCTGATTGTTCTTGTGCAAAACAGAAGTATAGCTTCTGTTTATCCTTTTATCACTCCAACGGGTCTGAACTTGGCGACCTTTTTGCTGATACCGGCTTTATGCATAACATCAACGACTTCCGAAACGTCCTTGTATGCAAAAGGCATTTCTTCGGCAATTGTTTTGAAACCTTTAGCTTGAACTATTACACCGCTTTTATCTAATTCTTCCCGTAAGTTTTTTCCTTTACTTAATCTTATAGCTTCGTGCCGGCTGTGAACTCTGCCTGCTCCATGACATGTACTGCCGAATGTTTCTTCCATTGCTCTCTGCGTCCCAACGGCGATGAATGAATAACGTCCCATATCTCCTGGGATTAAAACAGGCTGACCGATACTTTTATACTTTGGCGGTATTTGGGAATTCCCTGGTTGGAACGCACGTGTTGCACCTTTGCGGTGAACACAAACCGTTTTCTTTTTTCCATCGATTACATGATCTTCAATTTTTGCAATGTTATGACAAACATCGTAAATCAAATGGAAACCGAGTTCACTTTCGGACATTTTCAACGTCTGTAAAAGGCATTTCTTTGTAAGATGCATTATTATCTGCCGGTTGTTCCATGCAAAGTTACCGGCGCACCGCATCGCAGAGAGGTAATTTTCTCCTTCCTGTGATTTAACAGGAGCGCATGTAAGCTGTCTGTCGGGTAATTTGAAACCGTATTTCTTTTCTGCTTGAACCAGAATTTTTAAGAAATCGTCACAAACTTGATAACCTAATCCGCGTGAGCCGGAATGAATTTGAATTACAACTTGCCCCGGAAAAATTTCCATCACTTCGGCTTTCTCGGCATCGAATACTTCTTCTACTACGTCGATTTCGAGGAAGTGATTTCCCGAACCGAGCGTTCCCGCCTGATCAAGTCCGCGTTCGATTGCGCGTTTGCTAAGTGTGGACGGATCGGCACTTTTTAATCTTCCGTTCTCTTCGGTGTGCAACAAATCATCATTGGTTCCAAAATCATTTTCGACTGCCCATTCGGCGCCTTTGAGTAATACATCCTGCAATTCTTTTATTGATAATTTTCTTATTGCACCGCTTGAGCCGACCCCGGTTGGAACGTTGTTGAAAAGACTGTCTATTAATTTTTTAATTTTATCCTGCACGGATTTGTATTCAAGGTTTGTAACAGCTACTCTTACTCCGCAGTTTATATCATAGCCGACTCCACCCGGCGAAATTACACCTTCGTCGATATCTGTTGCGGCAACACCGCCAATGGGAAAACCGTAACCCCAGTGGATATCAGGCATAGCCAAACTGTATTTCTGAATCCCCGGCAAATGAGCAACGTTGACAACCTGTTTCAATGCTTCGTCATTTGAAATTTGAGTTTCCAGCATTTTCTGAGAGGCATAAATTCTTCCGGGGACTTTCATCCCGCCGAATGCAGGAATTTCCCATAGGTTGTCGTGAATTTTATTTATTTCTATTCCGCCGATTTTCATCTTAACCTTGAAAATTATTAAATATCAAAAACAATCTTTGTAGAAAAAAAATTATCCTTTTCTTCTATTTTCAATTGGTGAAAAGTTACGGCTTTTATTTCTTCCTGTATTTGGTATTTATTGAAATCGATTGGTTCTCCAACTATGGTTGCCGACAGCACGAAAGAGTTTTCTATCTCTGTGATAGATATTTTATCGACCGAAGTCGTCAGCCATTTTTTTACATGAAGCATATAATTGATTTCACTTAAGAATTCTTTTAGTAGTTCTTCTAATGTTGTTGTGCTTAATTTAATTTGTTTTTTTTCATTTGCACAAAATATTTTTTGTTCAATCGATAAGTCGAGCCATGCTTCTACGGAGGATTTGAATAAATCATCAATGGAGTTTCCCCAAACCTCAATTGCTATATCCGCTGTGTGCTGGAGAAGTCTATACCTTAACATAAAAAACCCCGTGCTTACGGGGCTAAACTTATGAAAGTTTATGTGAAATTCAAGTTTGAAAACTTTTTTACTTTAGAAGTAATACAAGTATTTAATTTTAAGAACGGCTGCCCTATCTCTCAAATGCAGTTCATTAGGCAGAATGTTACCCAAGCTGTCGAAGCGGTCGCTTCTGTCATATATATCGTTTAATGCAAAATAGATCCAGCTCTTTGGAGAAAATTGGTAGGAAAAAAGAAAACCGAAAATAACTCTTTCCATTCTTTTGGTTGATCGGATAAATAAATTGTCAGCATACATCCTTATATTAAGATCATTGACGGGCGTAATAGAAAAATATGGACGAGCATTGTAAGTGATATCTTCAATATTGCCATCGGGATTACCTTCGATGTTTATACTAAATGAAGTACCGATTTCCAGTATATTAATAGGACGCAGCGCTATGGAACCTCCGACGTAAGAGTAGAATGCAAGGTAGTCCCGTGCGAAATTATAAGTTTTCTGGTATCCCGCATATGCATTTCCATTCCACTCTGATTGGAAATTGTAAATGTTGGCTGATGCGTTGTAAGAAGTAAATTCCTTACCATTATCTTTCGATTTACCTAAATCAAATGAAATCCCATAACCCCAATTCGTTCTGTAGTTTACACTTAAGTCGAGTGACAAGTACTTATCGGTGAAGGCGTCCACTTTTTCGTTATATAGAGTTATTCCGCATTGAAGCAGAATTTGTCTGATATCGCCCCCCTCAGGGAACCATACAGGTCCGCTTTGTACTTGAAGTCGTGTTGTTCCTATCCACGGTACAAATCCAACTTGGTCGACATCAAAATTTTCACCGATGTAGCGAATACTTGCGAAGTTATTCCAGTTTTCACCAAATTGAGAGAATCCTGCTGAAACAGCAAAATCACCTTCGGAACCTTTGAATGAACGCGCAACCTGGTAAGCCAACTGCCAGGTTGATTCACGGAATGCACCGTCTATATCAAGCACACCGTAGTTCATACCCTGAGTGTGTTTACCCACGAATAAAACACCGAGTGTTGAGTTGCCGAAAATTTGTTTTTTCAACCTAGCAGAAGCATACAAAGCACCTGGCTCGGTTGTGTTGGTACCGTAGTTGGAATAATCGGTTGTTTCCGTGCGCGCAACAAATCCGCCGTATTCCCAATCTTGAATTCTACCGAAAGCTTTTGCGCCGAATAATAAGGGCACTTCCTGTCCGTCGGGAAGTTTTTTTCCAATCCTTCTTGGATAAAACAATTCCAATGGAGCGTAAAATCCTGAATTTCTATCGTAACCTGATGGAGCAAAAATTTCGTTTCCCTCGGTAAAGAAAGGGCGTCTTTCATCATAATAAGTTTCATAACGTGAAATGTTAAAACGGAACGGGTCAGCTTCAATTTGTGCAAAGTCTGGATTGACAGTAGCCTGCAGTGTTAATTGACCTGAGGGATTATAAAATATATCCAATCCGGCATTGGGATCGATTTTGTATTTATCGTCACCTAGATATTCTGCTTTTGCAATTCCCACAGGATAAATTTCCAGGTTCAATCCGTGACTTGAAGGGAGAGGTGAATCAAAAACCATCCTTCCGAATTTCGAGACTCGCTGCCCAACACTTTGTTCAAATTCACACCAATAGAGATCATTGAAGCCTGCTTTCCACCTGTCGAAATCAAGTCCCCATTCTGTTAATGTTTCATTGTATTGAATTGATTTGAACGGGATTTCCCATTCGATCACAAATCCCCAATCGTAAATTTTTGTATCGGAAAACCACACACCGTCCCAACTGTAATCGCGTGTACGCGCATCATCAAGCAATTTACAGTCTCCTCGCTGCCCGGATGGTGATACATGAAATTTGTACGCTTGTTGATTGTCGTTGAACGTATCGAACATAACCGAAGTACCTCCGGTTGTTTGGGCATCAAGCAAACCGAAGTTTTTGATTATATTGTCTGGGTCATCGTAGCAAATCATAATAGCAAAAATGGATTCTTCGTTCATTAGAATTTTTGCTACTGTTCTATGTTGGGGAGGTTCGCCCCAATTGGGAGTTAGTTGGAAAAAATCATCGACTGAGTCCGCCACGCTCCATACCTGATCGATTATACCGTCTATGTTAATTTCAGTGTCGATTTTTTTTACATGTATTGTTTTGGTTTGACAATAGGAAAGGTTTGTCAAAAATGAAATAAAAAAAATCAGCAGTAGGAATTTTCTCATAATTCCCCCCAAAAGGAATGATAAATTTTACTTTGTACTAAAATAATATCTTTCTTGTTCCGAAGTACTAAATTTTTGTAGTGTAAAAAAAAGCCCCTTTACGGGGCTCGAATAAATTAAACTTTATATAAAACCGCGGGAGAAAGAAGTTAGAAATAATACAAATACTTGATTTTGAAAACAGCGGCTCTAGCTCTTGTATGAAAAGTGTTTGGTAATAAATTTCCGGTTCCATCATATTGATCGCTACGGTCGTGCACTTCATTAAGGGCGAAGTAAATCCAGCTCTTGGGAGAAAAGTTGTATGAAAAGAGCAGACCTAAAATTATTTGTTCCATCCTTTGTGATGAACGTAAATATACGTTGTCGACATATAGTTTGATGTTAAGGTTGTTTATTGGTGTGAAAGAAATATTCGGTCTGGCATTGTAAGTTATATCTTCGATATTACCGTCGGGATTTCCCTCTATCCATATATTGAATTCAGTGCCAAGTTCAAGAATATCCATTGCTTTCCATTCAATGTAACCTCCTACCCAAGA
>CAZKNM010000021.1:23684-30939 GCA_964554135.1 uncultured Melioribacteraceae bacterium | reverse complement strand
ACAAAACCACTTATTCTTGCCATCTTAAGAGGCGGCGAAAATTACGGTTACCAAATTATTCAAAGAGTAAAAGAACTTTCCGGCGGTGATCTTGAATGGGCAGACGGAATGCTTTACCCCGTTTTGCACAGGTTGGAAAAAGACGGATTCGTATCGACCCAATGGAAACTAGGCGACGGAAGCCGGATGCGGAAATATTACCGACTAACAGAAGCCGGTAGAAAAGAACTTGAATCGGAAATGAAGCACTGGGTATCAATTAATGAAGTACTGGGAAAACTGTGGGGTCCTCTTCCGGTATTAGAAACTAATTGATAGAGGGAAATATGTTTGATCTTGAAAATGCAATTATGAAATGGCGGAAGCAATTAAGAAAAAATTCCGCACTCGAAGACGGGTATATCAAAGAGCTTGAATCTCACCTTCGTGATGAAATTGCTAAAGGCTTAGACGAAGGCAAAGTAGAAGAGGAAGCTTTTAACGACGCTCTCAAGAAGATTGGTGAAATTGAAAATCTCGGCGAAGAATTTTACAAAACAGATACAACTCACTTTAGTAAAAAACCGCCGTGGAAAGAACTTCCTTGGATTTCCAATTTGTTAGCACACAATTTTAAAATAGCCTTGCGGATTTTCAGAAGGCAGAAAGGCTATTCATTCATAAACATTCTTGGTTTGGCAATTGGGATGGCGGCTTGCCTACTGATTCTTCAATATGTTATCTTCGAAAAGAGTTATGATAAATTTCATAAGAATTACGAAGACATCTACCGCGTCTTGAATTACAGGTACTACAAAAGCGGAACCGATATAAGCGCCGGATGCAATTCATTTGTTGGCCCGATAATAAAAGAAGAATTCCCTGAAGTGTTAAGCTATACCAGGTGTAGGAAAATAGAGCCTGCAATTCGTTACAAAGAAAATATTTTTAAAGAGGCAAACTCATTCTATGCCGACTCAACTTTCTTCTCTCTTTTTTCATTTCCTTTATTAAAAGGGAATCCAAAAAGTGTTTTAGCAAAACCATTCACAGCGGTTCTAACTGAAACGACTGCAAAAAAATATTTCGGTGATGATGACCCGATTGGAAAAACGATTACGGCTTGGAGTTCAACTCCCTATACCGTAACAGGTATAGCTGCCGATGTCCTGGAGAGTTCTCATCTCAAATTCGATATCATTCTTTCTTTCCAATCACAGTATGGTGAACATTTTTGTGAAATCTGCAATAATAACAACACCTATATTAAGCTTGATAGGAATGCCAATCCCGGTGAATTAGAAGCAAAACTCCCCTTGATCATTGAAAAAGTTCACGCGGAAGAAAACAATGCTTTTGAAAGAGAATATAAACTGCAGCCTCTTAAGTATATTCATCTTTATTCTAATGTTAGATTTGAACACGAAATCAATGGTGATGGAGGTGCCGTCTCTATTTTAACAATAGTTGCAATAGCAATTCTTCTAATAGCATGGTTAAATTATATTAACCTGGCAACTGCAAGATCACTTAAACGAGCCAAAGAAACAGGATTACGAAAAGTAATCGGGGCCAACAAAATACATCTCATCAAACAATTTTTATTAGAATCGTTCCTCTTAAACTTTATGGCTGTGGTTACAGCATTAGTTATTGTATTTTTTGCATTCAACTCATTCCATAAATTAGTAGGCAGAAATTTCAACTTTGCAATGTGGAACGATCTATGGTTTTGGTTAGTTCTCATCGGGATGGTGTTCGTTGGATCATTTCTTTCGGGCATATATCCGGCATTGATTATATCTTCATTTAGTCCCACAGTGATATTCCGCAACAAGATAACAGGTAAAGGAAAAGCCGCCGGCCTTAGAAAAGGTTTAATCATTTTTCAATTTACTATTGCAGTGGCACTCATTGCATGTACAATCACTGTTTACAAACAAGTCTCTTTCATGCGAAATAAAAACCTTGGTATAAATATTAAACAAACTGTGGCTGTTAATTGGGCTTCAAATTTTTCAGAAGGTTTTGACTATTACGGTGCGATGGATGCTTTTATAGGGGATTTGCAAAATCAACCTTCTATTAAAGATATTACATTCGCTTCGGTTTATCCCGGAATAGAAAACGGCGAGGTTAGCGGAGGCATAAGACCACAAGGAACTCCACCCGAAGACGGGAAACAGATCTACTCCGCTTGGATTGCAGACAGCTTTTTAAATTTCTTCAATATAAAATTGATCTGCGGAAGAAATTTTTTAGAAAGCGACTTATCCAATTTGTATGACTTAGAAAACGGTGACAGAGGAATATTAATTAATAAATCAGCGGGCAGAGTATTTGGATTTGCAAATCCGGAAGATGCTATGGGAAAAAATATCGTTAACGATAATAAATTGCTCGGTTGCGTTGTAGGAGTAATAAACGATTATCACCAATTATCGCTTGATAAAAACCTAAACCCGACTCTCTATTACGGTAGCAAGTGGGGCATATATTATATAATTAGAATCAACACACAGGATGTTGAGAACACTATATCACTAATTAAAGATATATATCGAAAATATTACCCAGGTAATGCATTTGTATATTCATTCATAGATGAGATTTTTGATAAGCAATATAAAATGGATATCCAATTCGGCGAGGTATTCGGCTTATTTACTTCGCTGGCAATTTTTATAGCGTGTTTAGGCTTATTAGGATTAGTTTCCTATACTACTCTGCAGAGAACCAAAGAGATCGGGATACGAAAAACATTGGGAGCTTCTGTAAATAATATCATGGTTCTTATCGCGAAAGATTTTTTCAAACTTATTATAGTTTCGATCACTATAGCTATACCCGCAGCTTATTATTTAATAATTACCTGGTTAGGGAATTATGCTTTCAAAATTTCACTTGGTTGGTGGTTCTTCCTAATTCCGGTAATAGTAACACTAATAATAACATTCCTGGCGGTCGGTTATAATATTATAAAAGCTGCTGTTGCCAATCCTGCCGATTCACTCAAATACGAATAATTCCGGGGGGAATAAATGTTTAACATTAATCAAGCAATTAACAATTGGAAAAAGTCGCTTCGTAAAAACCACGCTTTTGAAGATGGTTATATTGAAGAGCTTGAATCACATTTGCGTGATGAGATCGAGAAAGGTTTAGGCGAAGGCAAAGAAGCAGTGCAGGCATTTTTAGATGCAGTTGAAAAAATTGGTGCGGTTGAAAATGTGGGAGCTGAATATTATAAATCGGACACAACCCACATAAACAAACGCCCGCTATGGGAAAAAAGTCCATGGGTACCTTCACTCATGAAAAACTATTTTACTACTGCTGTTCGCAGCATCCGAAAGAATAAAACTTACTCTTTAATCAATATCTTAGGATTATCAATCAGCCTGGTGGCATTTGCAATTTTTGCGCTTGGATTCGGAACCCATTTACAAGCGGATCGGTTTCATAAAAATGCCGATAGGTTATTCGGAGTAATTCAAGTTGTTGAGACAAAGAACAAAGAAACAAACCATACGGCGTTTCTTCCAGCACCGGTTCTTCCCGCACTGAAAAGTGAATTACCGGAAATTGAAGACGGAACAAGGATTAGCCCGGCCGGAAGATTAAAAATGCAGGTATATGATAATGTCTTTTTCGAAAAGAAAGCTTTATTCGTTGATAAAAATTTCTTCGAACTGTTTTCCTTTAACTTAGTTAAAGGGAATAAAACGACAGCGCTTACATCGCCCCAATCTATCATCATTACCGAAAATATCGCCGAAAAATATTTCGGTGATCAAAACCCGGTTGGCAAAGAGATTATTGTAAACAATAACGTTGGGTTGATTGTTACCGGTGTGATGGAAAATATGTCGAGGTTGTCATCTCTTCGTTTTGAATTTCTTATCCCTATTAAAACCTCAACCGAATTCAGTAACACCCTTGATAATTGGAATGAGAACAAGTATTCACTGTTCTTGTTATTAAAAAATCCAAAAGATAGAATAAGACTAGAAGGCAAACTTGCTACATTTATAGATAAATACTGGAACACTGCAGACGCACCGATCAAAAAGATGTATTTACTTCCCATTACCGATTTCAGACTAAACTCGGATAATATCGAATCTCTAATGGCCTTTACAAAATTACCTTTAATTATCATTTCTTTTGCTTTCGGCACTCTATTATTAATCGTTGCCAGTTTCAACTTTATAAATCTCTCCATTGCGCGTTTTATGACCCGCATAAAGGAAATCGGACTGAGGAAAGTTATAGGTGCAAAAAAAATACAAATTGTTAAACAATTTTTAACAGAATCAATTTTGATCGCGTTCATATCCTTCCTTCTAGCAATATTATTATATGAAATGGTTTTGCCGGTTCTCGCATCTCATATGGAAACAATTAATACTTTTGATCAAACTTCACGGCAATCGAACTCTATTTTCAATTACCCGATGTTAATAATCTTTATTTTTACAGCAGCAATGTTTTCAGGAATCTTATCCGGAATATTCCCTGCGTTTTATGTGTCAAGAGTTAAACCCATCGACTCATTAAGGGGAAGCATCTCAATCGGTAAATCAAAAAGACGCGGCACTAAAATATTAATAGTTACTCAATTTTTTATTTCCTCAATGATTCTTGTTTTTACCGGATTATTCGGCAAACAACTTGACCACTGGGTTCATAATGCGAATTTCGGATACACCCGGAAAAATATCGCCGTGATTGAGTTACCTAGTGAAACTGCCGATAAGCGGTCAGTATTAATAAACGAAATCTCCAATCTTCCCGGTGTAACAAGTGTATCTTCATCTCAAAATATTCCGGGCTTGTGGGATACTGAAAAATTAGTTAAACGCGCCGACATGAAAGATGAAGAAGCTTTCGAAATATATACTTACGGCATCGATTATAATTTTATCGAGATATTTCACATCCCAGTAACAATAGGACGCAGTTTAAACAAACTTTATAATGATGAAAAAAATATCCTCATAAACCAGGCTGCTGTTAAAAAGTTCGGTTTGGATAATCCCATAGGGAGTAACCTTATTTTTGATTCAACGGAATACACGATTGTAGGAGTCACAAAAGATTTTGCATTCGACGATATCGGTTTCGATCTCCCTCCTGCCATTCTCTATTTGGAAAAGAATAGCATGAACTTTTTACTCGTTAAACTTTCCGACGACTATAGCAATGATGACCAAATAAGATTCAAACAAACTTGGAGCTCCATATTCCCAAATCTCCCGTTTGAAAGTTACAGTATGGATCATTTCTTTGACAATATGATGAACCTTGGTTCATCGATTTTGGATCTCATTAAACTGATCGGTTATCTTGCCGTACTTTTTTCATATATCGGTTTGATCGGTCTCGTGAGTTTTATGATAACACGAAGAATAAAAGAAATAGGAATCAGAAAAGTTTTGGGCGCATCGGTGTTGTCAATAATGAAAAAAATCGTGAATGAGTATTTACGACTCGTGATCATCGCAAATGTTATCGCACTTCCGCTTATTTATTTTTTGTGGGAGGAAATAATTCAATCGGGATTACTCTTTATGCTGCCGTTCAATTTGGGTTATGTGATTATAACCGTGATTGCCACAATAGCTGTTGCCGTATCGTTTATAATTATCCGGGTTTATAAATCGGTTAGAGTAAATCCATCGGAATCACTTAGATATGAATAAAATTGGGGGGGAATAAATGTTCATCTTAGATAAAGCAATAAAAGATTGGAAGAAAAATTTACGAAAGAACCAAGCGCTTGAAGACGGGTACATCGAAGAGCTTGAATCTCACTTGCGTGATGAAATTGAAAAAGGCTTGGACAAAGGTAAAAGTGAAGAACAAGCCTTTAATAACGCTCTCAAAAAGATTGGTGAAGTAGAAAACCTCGGCGAAGAATTTTATAAATCGGACACAACCCGCATAAGCAACCGCCCGCCGTGGAAGACTCATGCGTGGATACCCGAAATGATGCTCAACTATCTCAAAGTAGCATACCGGAATATAAAAAAGCAGCTCGGCTTTTCGGCAATAAATGTTACAGGATTAGCAATCGGTATTGCGTGCGTATTATTCGTAATCATTTATGTCAACCGTTTATTCAGTTACGATAAATATCACACGGACTACGAAAGTATTTACCGAGTTGGATTGAATATAACATCAAACAATGAAACAACCGGTTACGCAATCAATGTTCCACCGCTTGCACCGACATTAAAATCTCAATACACGCAAGTAGAAAAAGCCGCCAGAGTATTTTATTGGAATTCGACAAGAACTATTAAACATGACGATAAGTTGTTTTATGAAGAAGGATTTGCTTATACAGATAACGAATTGTTCGATATTTTATCATACAATTTTACACAGGGTGATCCGAAAACCGCGCTTGTGAAACCTCTATCACTCGTTATACCTAAAAGAATTTCAAACAAAATATTCGGAACGCCTTATTCATTAAATAAAACACTCAATGTTGACGGAATGGATTATACAATCACAGGTGTCATCGAAGATATTCCGGACAACACACATCTGCCTGTAGGTATTTTTGTTTCAATGGATGACTTGAATAACCCGCCATGGTTAAATTCCTGGGATTGGCCGGGAATGTATACTTATATAAAAGTGAAGGACGGAGTTGATGTTGCTGAATTTGAAAATTCAATAAAAGGAATAATCAGTAAGAGTCTAATAATCAATCCTTCAGCACCGAAATCGAAATATGAAATATTTTTGCAGCTAATTTCAGACATCTATTTAACTTCCGACTTGGAATATGAATTATCCGTGGCAAATCCTCAGCTACCTATAATGCTGATTACTATCGGAATATTTATCCTTGCAATAGCTTGCTTTAATTACATCAATCTCGCAACAGTAAGAATGATAAAGAGATTTAAGGAGATCGGCATACGGAAAATTCTAGGTGCCGGTAGGTTTCAATTATTCCTCCAATTTATAAATGAATCATCTTTAATGATCTTTTTCGCTTCCCTTTTGGCATTGCTGATTTTGAACTTTGCATTACCCCTTTTTAATGAATTAGCCGAGGTTGATTATCACATATCAATGCTTCTCAATTGGAAGTTAATATTTATCATTTTAGGATTATTGTTTGCAATAGTGATAATTTCGGGGCTCTATCCGGCAGTCACGCTTTCATCATTTTCTCCATCAAAAGCTTTGGCAAGTAAAGGTATGGTCTTTAAAGGAAACCATATACGGCGCATATTGGTCATCGGACAGT
>CAZKNM010000021.1:0-23674 GCA_964554135.1 uncultured Melioribacteraceae bacterium | reverse complement strand
GGTCGGATTGATATTCGGAGCGCTGGTAGTTACCTCTCAAATCGATCATCTTAAAAATCAAAGTCTAGGATTCAACAAAGAATCTAAAATCGTTTTGCCAGTTAACGGGCGGTCTTCATTACCATTTGAATTTATGTCTATCAAAGATGACTTTCGGAAAATTCCCGGAGTAAACAATGTTTCGGTTTCCTCGATGGCGCCTGGTCAGGGTGCGGGTTCGCTTACTACGAAAAGTCTCGAAGGTAATAATCCAATTGAACAGATGATGTATTACAATTTTATCGATAGTGACTTCTTAACTTTCTATGATATAAACATTGTTGCGGGGCGTAACTTTTATCCTCAAAGCAGTAAAGACCAGAACGAATCATGTATTATTAATAAATCGGCTACCACAGCATTCGGCTGGACGAACGAAAACGCAATCGGCAAACAAATCGTAACCGGACTTAGAAATACAACAAAAACAATTGTGGGAGTTGTTGATGATTTCCATTACAGGGGAATGCAACTTCAGGTTGATCCGCTTATTATAGAATCGGATCCGATGATGTTTACTTCCATTTCCCTTTCTGCAAACACGGCAGCTCTATCACAAATTGTTGAACAGACAGAAACCGTATTCAACTCTCGTTTTGCCGGCAAACCATTCGATTACTTTTTCCTTGATGAATATTGGAACGGATTATACAAATCGGAAGAAAGAACCGGAAACATCCTTAATATTTTTACGTTGTTGTCTATTTTAATTGCATCGCTCGGTTTGTTCGGTCTTGTATCATTCATTGCAGAAACCAAAACAAAAGAGATCGGCGTACGTAAAGCTCTCGGTTGTACTACACTTGGAATTATTTTTCTTATGATCAGCAGATTTATTAAATGGATTGTTATTGCTAATATCGTAGCATTACCGCTCGCATACTATACAATGAACAATTGGCTGCAGGATTTCCCGTACAGAATCGAAATCGGAATATCGATTATTCTGCTTACTGTCGGATTATCAATTGCTATGGCGGTACTTACAATCTTATATCAATCGATAAAATCCGCGATTGCAAATCCGGTTAAGTCGCTGCGATATGAATAAAATAGACGCAGATAGATCCTCAAAGCTTCTAGGTGCCCCCAGAGATTCCAGTTAGGGGCATCACAACTAATAATCCTCAAATTTTGATTTTTTCATTACTTTTTCTCACAAATTTAATAGACGGAACAATTTCATTCGGCGACACGTCTATTACTTTGATTATTTCGAAGAAATGTTATAGCTTCATATCATTAACTTCGAAAATATCGAGGAAACAAAGGAGCGATCATGAAGTCAATTACACGGCAGGAAGAACAAATACTTTTAGCTATTCACAATCTTGGTGATGAAGCTTACCTGATTACAGTCAGGGAAAAAATCAAAGATTTTACTGGAAAATATTTTTCAGTAGGCACAATCTATGCCCCTCTTAACCGATTGGATAAATTGGGTTACTTGGAAACTTACTACGGCGATGCAAACGCGATACGCGGCGGTAAAGCGAAAAAATTCTACCGTATTACTAAGCAGGGATATGATGCCCTTGCGGAAATTAAAGAACAGCACGATATGATGTGGCAGGGATTAGCTATACCTAAAATTTAAACCGGGATATTAATGAATCGGCATAATAAAAAACTACCGCTGATTTTGCGAGTCGCTCTCTTCTTCATTCTACCCTACGACGACATGCAAAACCTAAGCGGGGATTTTGAAGAACTCTATTACTACAAAAGAATTCATGAAGGAAGAATCAAAGCATTCATTTGGGTGATCGGTCAAATTATTTTATCGGCACCCGATTTTATTTTGAACAAAATATATTGGGGGGTTGTAATGTACAAGAATTATTTCAAAACAACATTAAGAAATTTACTTAAGTACAAGTTAAATTCATCTATAAACATATTGGGAATGGGAGTTGGACTTGCCGTTTGCTTCCTGCTGCTGATGTTTATTCAGGATGAATTAAGCTATGACCAATATCATGAAAAAGCCCCGAGAATATTTCGGTTATTAAATAATGATGTAATGTGGTGTTCTCCAATTGAAGCGGAATTACTCAAAAATAACTTCCCCGAGATTGAAGAGGCAGCAAGATTATTACCTCGCAATAAAAGACAAATTCAGTACAAAGATAAAACATTCATGGAAACTAAATTTGCTTTTGCAGATGCCAGCTTGTTTAAAATTTTCTCCTTTAATTTTTTGCGCGGTGAGCCTGAAACCGCTTTGATAGACCCTTATTCAATTGTTATTACCAATGAGATTGCTAATAAATATTTTGGCTCCGAGAATCCTGTTGGAAAAATTATTCGGATCGGTAATGAATATGACTACACCGTGAGCGGCGTAATAGAAAATATTCCTAACAATTCCCACTTCAGGTTTGATTTTTTCGCTACTCTGGAAAATGCAGAAGATATATTCGGCGACTTCATCTACAATATCGGTTGGGGTAATTTTCCCACTTATTTTTTATTGAAAGAAAATGTATCCACAGAATCTTTAGAACAAAAGTTCAGCAAACTATTTAAAGACTATCTTGCCGAAAGGTCGATCGATGCGGAGATAAATATGACTCTCATGAATATCCGGGACATACATCTCTATTCAGATAATCCCAGGCAGGATATGGATCCCCAAAGCAGTATTATTTATGTAATTATCTTTGCATCGATAGCAGTTTTTATACTTCTTATTGCCTGTTTCAATTATATCAACATTCTTACAGCAAATGCGACTACCCGATTAAAAGAGGTGGGCATTAAAAAGGTGGTTGGAGCAACACGCAAACAATTGGTTAGTCAATTTTTATTGGAAGCCGTATTTCAACTAGTTATTGCTTTCACATTGGCAATTATATTGGTGTTGTTAAGTTTGCCTTATTTTAATTCATTTACTTCCAAAGAATTGGAGATTGACAAACTCTTTATCCCGGGTAATTTATTAGCCATACTGGGGATTCTTTTCACAACTGTTGTAATAGCAGGCGGATATCCTGCTAAATTTATTTCATCATTCAGACCTACACTTATACTTAAAGGATTAAAATCATTCGCTGGAACAAAATATAATTTCAAACGTGCTTTAGTAATCAGTCAATTTACAATTTCCATCATTCTGACGGTTTGTGCTGTTATAATGTTCAGACAACTTGATTTCCTCTATCAAAGCGATTTGGGGTATGACAAAGAATTTGTAATTATGAGTGATGTGATTGATCCTGAAAATCAGCAGGAATTTGAATCGCTAAAACAGAGTCTACTGAAGCATAGTAACATTTCAATTGTTTCGTCAGCTAATCGTGTACCGTCAGGTGAATTAAATAATTATTCCGGATTTCACACTCGTGAGAATAGTGAAGAGGTTAACATGGCAATAGTACATACGAACTATGACTATTTCGATATTTTTGGTATTAGTCCTGTTATGGGAAGACTCTTTTCGGAGAATATGCAAACTGATGCCGGTGAATCAATAATTCTTAATGAATCGGCAGTCAAGATTTTAAATTTGGGGGATGACCCTATCGGCAAATCCATATATTTTAATTGGGTTGATGATTATCGAACGGTTGTTGGAGTAATAAATGATTTTTATTTCGAATCTCTCTATTCTGAAATTGCGCCAACCGCGTTTGTAGTTCAACCCAGCTGGTGTGATAAACTGATTGTCAAAGTTAAACCAGGAAATATTCCTCAAACACTGCAATTTGTTGAAGAGACTTGGAAAAGTTTTTATCCTGAATGGGTCTTTGAATATCGATTTGTTGATGAGAGATATGAGGCCGAATACAGCGCTGACCAGCGTACATTCAAACTAATGGGATATTTCACATTTCTGGCAATATTTATTGCTTCGCTTGGTTTATTCGGGTTGGTTTCTTTATCCACTAAGAATAGAATTAAAGAAATCGGTATCCGCAAAGTTCTTGGATCATCAGTGACAAAAATTCTTTCACTTATAACAAGAGAGTATATCAAGTGGATAATTATTGCTTTTATAATTGCCGCACCCATTGCTTACTATTTTATGCATAAATGGCTGCAAAACTTTGCTTATCAAATACAAATTTCCTGGTATGATTTCGCACTGGCAGGTGCTTTCACAATTGTAGTTGCTGTAATAACTGTTTGTTGGCACAGCTTGAAAGCTGCAAGAGCAAACCCAGTTGAATCCTTGCGATATGAATAGTCGGCATGAACGAACAAAAGAAAAATAGAACACCTTTGCTTTTGAGATTAGTGCTGTTTTTAATTTTGCCGTATGATGATTTGTCAAATCTCACAGGTGATTTCGAAGAGTTGCATCGTCAAAAAAAAATTAACAATGGAATTATCACCGCTTCCTGCTGGGTAATTTATCAAATAATGATTTCAACCCCGGGATTCATAGTTAATAAAATTTATTGGGGGACAGTTATGTTTAAGAATTATTTACTCACAACATTTAGAAACATCAAAAATCAAAAAGGTTATTCGTTCATTAATATTACCGGACTTGCAATAGGCTTCGCCTGCTCGATGATGATCATGCTATATATCCAGTACGAGTTGAGTTTCGATAAACATTTCGATAACGCAAATAACATTTATAGAGTCTGCAGCGAAACTTCCTTCATTTATCAAGGACGGAACAAAGGCACAGCAACTCCAGCCCCACTGGCAAAAGAGCTTATGACTCAGTTTCCGGAAGTTCTTTCTGCCGTTACCTTTGATAATATAAATGATGTTCTCATCAATTACGGCAAGAATAAATTTTTTGAGGATAAATTTTTCTTCGCAGACCCAGCGCTTTTTAACGTATTTTCATTACCCCTTGTTAAAGGCAATGCTCAAACTGTCCTGTCCGATCCCGCTTCCATTGTAATATCCGAAACAATGGCTGCAAAATATTTCGGTAACAAAAATCCGGTTGGTGAAACAATCACCATAGAAGGAGAATTCGATTTCATCGTCACCGGAATAATTAAGGACATTCCCGGAAATTCTCATTTTGATATCAATTTTATTGTACCGTTAAAAGCTTTTGAGACTTTATACAACGACGATCTTTCCGCATGGTACCGGTTCGGATTTTACACGTACTTCCAAGTGCGCAACAATGCTGATCTTCCTGCTTTGGAAGCTAAAATACAGAGTCTCTGTCCATTGTCAACAGCCCCTGGAAGAGAGCCAAGCTTTAGGTATTTTCTCCAACCTCTTACCGATATACATTTATATTCGGATTTAAATAACGAATTAGCTACCAACAATGATATCAGGACAATATATCTGTTCGGTTTCATCGCTCTATTAATTCTGCTAATTGCCTGCATAAATTATATCAACCTTTCCACATCACGGTCTGTTTACCGGGCGAAAGAAATCGGCGTAAGAAAAGTTGTGGGAGCGCAGAAAAATCAAATTATGCGGCAGTTCATTAGTGAGTCGCTGGTGCTTACATTGTTCTCTGCAATATTTGCAATAATCCTTGTTATTACGGTTCTTCCCTACTTTAATTTGCTTGTTGAGCGCAATTTGGATTTCAACCTGTTGTGGAATGTTTCATTTATCCTTCCGTTGGCTGCTTTTATATTTTTTAGCGGCATCGGCGCCGGTTTTTATCCGGCACTTGTGATGTCTTCTTTTAAACCGGTATCTGTTCTGAGAGGTAAAACGGGGAGTTCTGCCAAAGGCGGAATGATCAGAAATATTTTTGTCGTTACACAATTTTCAATATCTATTATTTTAATTGTTTCGACGTTGGTGGTTGAAGAACAGTTATCGTTTATTAGAAATAAGGACGTCGGTTATAAAAAAGATCAAATACTTACAATCCCGATTAGAGACCGCTCTTTCAATAATAATATAAATACCGTCAAAGCTGAATTATTATCCAATCCCGATATAGAAGGTGTATCTTTTTCAGCTTACCTGCCAAACAACATCAGGGCATTATCAAAAATCTTCCGTTCCAGCGATCCGAACTCCGAATCCCTTACATTTTATCAACAGACTATTGATTTCGATTTTATAGATCTCTATGATATTGAAATACTCGAAGGCAGAAATTTTTCAACGACATTCCTCGCAGATTCGGTTGACAGTTATTTGGTGAATGAAACAGCCGTTAAAGCGCTCGGTTTTGATTCCCCTATCGGTAAGGAATTTTATTATGCCATACACGGCGGGTCTTTAGACAAAGCAAGAATTATCGGTGTGATGAAAGATTTTCACATGCATTCTTTATATCAAAAAATAGAACCCCTCTACTGCAAGCTTGGAGGACCAAACAACTTCTCTGTTTTATCTATAAAAATTCTTCCCGGAGATTTATTATCAACCATAGATTATATTAAACAAACATTTGAGAAACATTCTACCAAGTATCCGTTTGAATACAATTTTTTTGATGAGATTTTTAACAATATCTATAAGAGAGAACAGAACGAAGAAATAATATTCAGCTTGTTTGCCATTCTGGCGATATTCATCGCGTGTCTCGGTTTATTGGGTTTGGTTTCGTTTATTGCAGTGCGACGTACAAAAGAAATAGGGATCCGTAAAGTTTTTGGCGCTTCCGTTCCGGGAATTCTCGTAATGTTATTAAAGGATTTTATCAAACTTGTTCTGATTGCAAATATAATTGCCTGGCCTATAGCATATTATTTTATGAACAATTGGCTACAGGACTTCGCATACAGAACCGAGTTGAGTATTGGGATATTTATTGTTTCAGGTATGATTACGTTAGCCATAGCATGTTTTACTATCCTTTATCAAGCTGTCCGCGCTGCCGTGGTAAACCCTGTTAACTCACTGAGGTACGAATAGATTCTGCTGTTAATACGCCTTAATGTAACGAAACTTTTAAGCCGTTCATGAGTCTAAAGTTGCAGAAATTAAAAGAGACTTAGACTATGAACAGCTTATTTATATTACTTATTTTTGCACTTGCTTACTTAAATTTCAAAAGAAGTCAATCTAATAAAATTCAGCCTATTCCCATTCGTATTTTAGATAGAAAGCTTAAACAAAGATAATTTTGTAAAAAGGTTGTAGTACGATGAATACAACCTTTTTTAGTGTTCATTAGTCTGATTTATTAAGACAAATACAAGTGCCGAAAATGATCAAATATACCACATTTGAGATAGTTAAGAACCTAAGACAATATTCGTACAACCATTTTTTTTGTTCATTAGTCTAAAAAACTAAGACAAATAAATAAGGAGAAATAATGAAACTATTATCCCGCAGCGAAGAGATTTTACTTCTTGCAATATGGAAATTACAGGGTAATGCGTACGGAGTAACTATCCGTGAGCTTGTTTCCAAAATGACCGCACAGGACTGGACGCTCGGTGCAGTTTACGTTCCATTGGACAAACTAACAAGAAAAGAATACGTAAAAAAATTCATGAGCAATCCAACCTCCGAACGAGGCGGACGCAGCAAATGCTTGTATGAAGTCTCCGAAGACGGTAAAAAAGCTTTGAAAGAGATCCGCGAAGTACAGGAATCTTTATGGCAAGATGTTCCCGATATAGCCTTCGATAGGAATTTCTAAAATGAATAATCGACCACCGCGGATTGTAAAATTTTTTCTAAAATTGTTCATTAGTTGTGAAGACAAACACCGCCTCAACGAATTCGAAGATATTTTTAACTATATAGATTCAACCGAAGGTAAGTATGCTGCACAAAAATGGTATTGGAAGCATACGATAAAATCAATCCCGGGATTAATTAAAACAAACATTTTGGGGGAAACCGCAATGCTGAAAAATTATTTCACTATCGCATTTAGAAATATCCGCAAATACAAAACTTACTCGGCAATTAATATTCTAGGTCTGGCAGCCGGTATTGCCTGTTCGATATTAATTTTGATGTGGGTTTTCAATGAATATGATTATGACAGATTCCATTCGAAGGGTGATAGAATTTATCGTGTAGTGCAAAATGTGAAATTTGAAAACGTTGTACAATGGGGAATTGTTCAGGGACCTCTTGGACCTGCATTAAAGGAAGCTACCCCTGAAATTGAAGATTATACGCGTTTCCGAACTACCAATTGGGCTATCAAATACAAAGATAAGAGTTACAACTTTTGGGGAGCTTATACGGATCCACAAGTTTTCGAAGTCTTTGACTTCCCCTTATTGCGAGGAGATAAAAAAACCGTTTTACAAAATCCACATTCAATTATTATTACAGAAAGTATGGCAGAAAGCATCTTCGGTAATGAAGATCCTATCGGAAAGACTATTAATATCTCTGATCAGTATGACTTAACGGTTACAGGGATCTTAGGGAAAATTCCCGATAACTCCCACATTAAGTTCAGTTTCCTAAGTACGATGGAATTCGCAAAGGAAAGAGGAAATACCGTAGAACAATGGAATAACAGCGGCTTTATAACATACGTGCTTTTACGCGAGGGGGCCAACTATGATAAGGCTTCCGAGAAGGTTTACAATTTTCTCGCAGATAAACCTACGCTTGAAAAAGGAAGCACTTTAATTCTCCAACCTCTCTTTGATATACATTTTACAAGCGATATTGGATTTGATCTGGCAGAAACAATGAATTACCAATACATTATTATATTTTCCTCTGCTGCAATATTCATTCTTTTAATAGCCTGTATAAATTTTATGAATCTCTCAACCGCTCGCGCTTCATTGAGAGCGCGGGAAGTTGGGTTGAGAAAAGTTGTCGGTGCAAAGAAGTCTCAATTGATAAAACAATTTATGAGTGAATCGGTTATAATAACTCTCATTGCTTTAGTTATAGCAGTCTGTCTTGCAGCACTCTTCATGCCGGTGTTCAACACTATTGCCGAGAAAAACTTCACTTATGCTTTTTTCACCAAACCTAAATTGATTTTGAGTCTATTTGCAATTTTTATCACAACCGGATTTTTATCAGGGAGTTATCCTGCGTTGGTCCTTTCTTCGTTTCAGCCGATTAAAATACTCAGATCATCTTCAAGCGGCGATAACCGCGGGGTTAGGCTCAGAAAATTTCTTGTTGTTTTTCAATACATAATTACCGCAACATTGCTAATAGGAACATTTGTTGTTTATGAACAGATAAATTTTATGCAAAATATGCCGTTGGGTTTTGATAAAGAAAATATAATTTACTTCACCGCGAACTATGATGTGATGGGAAGTTACGATGCTTTTAGAAACGAATTGATGAGTAATCCATCCGTCTTAAATGTCTGTCGGTCTACCAACATACCCATAGAAGGTTTTTCATTCTCTAATGCAAAGTGGAGATGGGATGGTTGCGACCCTGAAAACCCAACGCTGTTCAGAGCAACTTTCATAGATAAAGATTTTATCGACACTTATGGAATGAAAATAAAGGAAGGGAGAACCTTCTCGGATAAATTCCCTTCAGACTCTGCAGCGATTGTAATTAATGAAACCGCCGCTAAAATAATAGGTTACAACGAACCGGTAGGCATGGAGTTTTATTATGAAAATCGTGATTCATTAATCCCACTAAACATAATAGGAGTTGTAGAAGATTATAATTATCGTTCGCTCCACTCACAAATTGAACCGCTCATTTTAATAATGACGGATAACAACACGAATCTTGTTTCCGTAAAATTAGCTGCGAACAAAATTCCAAGCACAATTTCATTTATAAAAGCGACTTATGAGAAATTCGGTAAAATAAGCGGACCTAATTTCAATTTTCTTGATGAGAGCCTGAATACACTATACACTTCCGAAAAAAACATTGGCAATATTTTACAATACTTTGCAGTACTGGCAATTTTCATTTCTTGTCTTGGTTTGATAGGTTTATCCTCATTCATGGCTTTGCGCAGAACAAAAGAAATTGGGATACGTAAAGTATTAGGAGCTTCGACTCCAATTGTTTCGCTATTGTTATTAAAAGAGTTCTTGATATACGTTGTGGTGGCAAATATTATAGCAGGGCCTATCGCATACTATCTAATGAATGATTGGCTTCAAGACTTTGCGTATCACACATCAATCGGTTTTGGGATATTCCTATTCACGGGAATTATCGCATTATTTTTTGCACTTATTACAACAAGTTATCAATCAATAAAAGCCGCATTGGCAAATCCGATTGATAGTATTAAATATGAATAAACCGTTGAAAAAATATGAACCGCCGCGTTTAGCGAAATTTTTATTAAAGATATTTTACGATGGCCATGAATCACATCGCCTTGATGAGTATGACGAGTTATACGAATACATCCTGAAAAATGAAGGCAAACTGTCTGCAGATCGTTGGTATTGTTTGCAGGTAATCAGATCTGCACCGCTATTACTTTACAATCATATAATCTCGGAGAGAGATATGTTCAGAAATTATTTTCTTATCGCACTTAGGACCATTAGAAAAAGTAAACTTTATTCAGGCATTAATATAGTTGGACTTGCGTTGGGAATAGCATGCAGTTTATTGATTTATATGTATGTTGCCGAAGAACTTAGTTTTGATAATTACCATAAAGATGTAGATCAAGTCTACAGAGTTTATGAAGAAATTAGTTCTCCAACATCCATACAATATTATGCCCCGGTAGCATGGCCCGTTGCTCCAACTCTCCTAAAAGACTATCCTCAAGTAGAATATGCCGCCCGGCTTTACACTCATATGAGTACCCGCTTAATAAAGTATAATGAAAAAGTTTTTTACGAACCTAAATTTATTTACGGTGAAGAAGATATTTTCAAAATACTCTCTTATAATTTTATCCAAGGAAATCCCGATAATGCATTAACAAGACAAAACACTATTGTTATAACAAAGTCTACCGCTAAAAAATATTTTGGCAATACTAATCCCGTTGGAAGGATTCTACAATGCAATGGTATCAATTGCGAAGTAACAGGAGTAATCGAGGATTTACCATACAACACACATCTTAAGTTCGATTTGATTGCTTCAATAAAAACAATTGAGGATGAAAATTGGTGGGCTAATTGGTTGGGAACCGAATGCTTTACATATATAAAATTAGCGCCTAATGTTGACGGCGATGCATTCGGTGAGCAGATTAAAACTTTTGCGGATAACTATATTGATGAGTCGTTTAGACAACGCGGATATTTTCACAGGTTTTATTTACAACATGTTTCTGACATTCACTTAAAATCGAACTTTCCCGGCGAGCTTGAAACTCCGGGAAATTTTTATACAATTATTTTATTCTCCGCAATCGGGTTGTTTGTTTTAATAATTGCCGGTTTGAATTACATGAATCTCTCCACTGCCAAATCACTTAATCGCGCTAAAGAAGTGGGACTAAGGAAAGTTGTCGGCGGTAACCGGAGGCAAATTGCCGTGCAATTTTACACAGAATCAATTTTGTTGTCCTTTTTCGCTTTGATAATTGCATTTGGAATAACATTCTTAATACTTCCTTACTTTAACGATCTGTCCGGAACAACTTTCAGTCACACCGATCTATTCAAACCCAGAATTCTTGGCGGATTGTTGCTGATCGGATTAACAGTTGGATTAGGAGCAGGAAGTTACCCTGCCTCATTCCTTTCGTCCTTTAGTCCGATAACTACTTTAGGCGGTTCATTTATGAAAGGAGGAAAAGGTTCTTTTATGCGTAAAACAATGGTAATCTTTCAATTCGCCATTTCATTGTTGTTGATAATCGGGACAATTGTAATTCACAGGCAAATAAATTATATGCAGAACCAAAATCTTGGTTTCAACAAAGAACAAAAACTTATGATCCCGGTACAGGGCGGGGCATCAATCACCTCGAATTACGAACAAGTAAAAGAATTACTGGAAGCAAACCCTAACATTGTTAGCGCTACTGCTTCGTCTAATGTACCCGGTATTGCGTTTTATTCGTGGAATATAAAATCTCTTGATAGCGAACATGAATTTGAAAGCGGTGTGAATCATCTATTTGTTGATCCCGACTTTTTGGGTTCTTATCAGATTGAAATGGCCGCAGGGCGATACTTCAATAAACATAATCCCGCTGATATGTCCGATTGGTCAAAATACACGCACTTTATCATCAATAAAGCAGCAGCTAACATTCTCGGTTTTACTAATCCGAATGATGCCCTTGGATTAAAAATACAAAGCGGATTAGGGCTCATTCAAGGTGAAGTAATAGGAGTAACAAAAGATTTTCACTATGCAGGTTTACAAACAGCTGTAGAACCATTGATAATTAGTTGGTTCCCAAAAAGGTTCGGTTATTTAACGCTCAACATCAGCACAAACAATATAGATTCGGCCATTGATTATGCAAAGAGAAAGTGGAACGAAATATTCCCCGGTTCTTTAATGGAGTATAAGTTTTTAGATGAGGAATTTAATGCTCTTTACAATTCCGAGAAACAAACGGCAAGTATTGTCAACGTTTTTACTTTCATAGGTTTGTTCATCGCATGTCTCGGACTTTTGGGACTTGTATCATTTATTGTGGAGCAACGAAAGAAAGAAATCGGCATCCGAAAGGTACTTGGTTCTTCCGTTTCCAATGTGATGTATTTGCTTCTCAAAGAATTCTTCAAGTGGATATTGATCTCCAACATAATTGCATGGCCGATCGCATATATATTGATGAATAGCTGGTTGCAGGATTTTGCATATAGAATTCAAATAGAGCTTGACGTGTTTGTGTATGCTGGATTACTTTCGATTCTTCTAATGCTTGTTACTGTTAGTTATCAATCAGTTAAAGCTGCGGTTGCTAATCCTATTGACAGTATAAAACATGAATAATAGAAAACAAAATATAGCAAAACCGCCGCGGGCTGCTGAAAAGCTCCTCAAAATATTTTTAAGAAATGGACTAAAGCAACAACGGCTAAACGACTTCGAAGAAATTTTTCAATACACCGCCGAAAATGCAAGTGTAAAAAAAGCAAAGCATTGGTATTGGGGGCAAGCATTGAAATCAATACCATCTTTACTTCATGATTCAATCTATTGGGGGATAACAATGTTTACAAACTATTTAAAGATTGCCGTCAGAAATATCAAGAAACAAAAATGGTATTCACTAATTAATATTTCGGGGCTCGCAGTTGGAATGGCCTGTTGCATTTTAATTATTTTATGGATCAAGGATGAATTGAGTTATGATAGGTTTCACAAGAATGCCGATGTAATCTATCGAGTAACTGAACACCAATATAATTCAAGCGGAGATTATTTCCCTGTTGCCGTTACACCGTGGCCGCTTGCCGAGGCTCTGAAAAAAGATTCCCCCGAAATTGTTGAATCTTCAAGGCTTCGAATTATGACTAACGTGTTGATCAGTTATAACGACAAGAAATTTTATGAAAATAATTTTGTAGCAGTCGATCCGAGTTTTCTCAAAATGTTTTCCTTCCCACTTATGAAAGGTGATTTTTCAACCGCCCTGACTCAACCAAATACAATTCTAATAACAGAGGCGGCTGCAGAGCGTTATTTGGGAAATGAAAATCCTATCGGCAAAATATTGAACTTTCATAATTACACAGACTTTAAAATTACCGGTGTTTTAAAAAACGTTCCTCGTAATTCACATATTAATTTTGACTTTCTTGTTCCATTTGAATCAACACTCCGGGAATTCGGATGGACGGATTCATGGGAGACTAATAATTACTATACATACGTGCAACTTGCCGAAAACGCATCTGCACAATTATTATCAGAAAAAGTTTCTACTTATCTGAAGAAGATTAATCCCGAAACCAAAACAAAACTAATACTCCAACCTGTAACGGATACGCATTTACGCTCCGAATATGCTATAGACTTATATGGCAGCACGGAAAACAAAGCGTTTTATGTTTATGCATTTTCTGTGATCTCCATGTTCATTCTTTTCATTGCCTGCATTAACTTTATGAATTTGAGTACGGCAAGGTCCGAAAAACGGTCAAAAGAAGTGGGGTTAAGAAAAGTAGTAGGGGCAAGTAGAAGTCAAATCATAAACCAATTCTACGGTGAATCATTGTTGATGACGTTTATTTCCTTCATAGTTGCATTTTTGCTGGTTATCACACTTCTTCCTGCATTCAATAATATTTCAGGTAAGATGCTGACGCTTGATTCAATGAATGACTCGTTATTCTTGTTGGTTTTGTTCGGAATCATATTGGTAACCGGTTTGGTATCGGGAAGTTATCCTGCATTAGTACAATCATCATTTAACCCTGTCGAATCGATTAGATGTATTAGTCTTAGATTTTCATCAAAGTCGGGTAAATCGCTGTTCAGACGTACGCTGGTTATTATACAATTTACACTTTCTGTTATTCTTATTGTCGGAACTATGATTGTGTATAAACAAACGAATTACATGCTCAATAAAGATTTGGGATTCAAAAAAGAGTCGACAGTATATTTCATTAAGAGAGCAAATATCAATACACAGTATGATACGTTTAAGTCGGAGCTTCTTGCTGATCCGAATATAATCGGTGTTACTTCCTCATCAGATGTTCCGACTTACACGGTTCATTCAACCGGTGCGTTTTCTTGGGAAGGCATGGACCCGGAAACCAAATTTCTTATACATCAATTTTCAATAGATCATGATTATATCAAAACTTTCAATATGAATATTATCGCGGGCAGAAATTTTTCAAAAAAATTCCCTGTTGATGATTCCACACAATCTTTCATAGTTAACGAGACCGCCGTAAAAACAATGGGTTTGAAAAATCCTGTTGGTGCCAGGTTTCAATTATACGGAAATCGCGGTCAAATTATAGGTGTCGTTCAGGATTTTCATTTTAAATCCTTGCAGACCATGATTGAGCCTCTTGTTTTAAGAATCGAACCGGACAGGGATTTGTACGTTTTTGTTAAATTCAAATCAGCAAACACTAAGGAAGCAATAGCTACAGTTAGCAAAGTATATAATTCGTTCAATCCTGATTTCCCCCTAAAATACACATTTCTTGATCAGGATGTAAAACAACTTTATAGTTCGGAAGAACAGACGAAAGATATTTTCAATTACTTTACAATTATCGCGTTAATTATATCGTGCCTCGGTTTATACGGTCTAGCATTATACATGGCTGAACAAAAAACAAAGGAGATCGGTATAAGGAAAGTGTTCGGAGCATCGATTATGAACATCGTAACAAATTTATCAAAAGAGTCCGTTTTATTGATTTGTATTTCCAATTTAATAGCCTGGCCGATTGCCTACCTATTAATGAATAATTGGTTGCAGGGCTTTGCGTATAGAATAGAAATAAATATATATGTTTTCCTTGTTGCGGGATTTCTTTCTTTTATAATAGCGCTTGCTACTGTAAGTTATCAATCAATTAAGGTTGCTTTGGCAAATCCTGTTAAATCTCTAAAACATGAATAACACTATTTGAATTCGGCAGGGAACATCCCTGCCGAACAAATTATTCTTCCGTTACCGATGTACTGCCCGGTTCACCAACCAAGGCCTGGTAATCATTCACCATTTGCTTAACCTGCTGATTGTTGGGTGCCACATAAAGAAATCTTTCTGCTAGTCGCAGCGCTTTAACATAATCCTTTTGTTTATTAAAAATTACAAATAATGTTTGATAAGGATTCCGCATTCCCTCGTAATCGAAAGGATCTTTACTAATTTTTTCCATACAGACTTCTTCAATTTCTGATGCCAGCTCATTAAATGAATTCATGTCGCCAGCTGAATAGAACAAATCCGAGTAATAAATCTTTTGCCAGTAATCGAAAGGTATTTTATTACGCGGGATTTGCTTCTCCATTTCGGTAAGAACTTGTAAACCGTCTTCAACTTTATTTTCAATGCGTATGTATCTTTGGGCAAGTGTTAGGTAAGCATACCTATAAAACCTTACCAGGTTGCTGTTGTCTTCATCGAAGAAAACATCGGGGTCATTCAATCCGCGGAGTATTATTTGCTGTTCAATATTTTCATCACCGAAAAGAAATCTTTCCATCATTGGTGAAGATGTGTTATAATCTCCGTGCGTATCGTTTTTTATCGGCAGCAGTTGGAATGCCAAACCATCCATTCTTAGATAATCCGATAATCCAAGTTTGCTCCTTTCCTGGCAAGTGGATGCAAAGTATATCGGGCTTTTCCAAGCATTGTTTTCAATTATATCTTTAACAATAATATTTTCCGGCGACAAATATGTTTGATTACCCATCGAGACAGTTGGCAGAAGCTTCCAGCTTATTTTCCTATTTTTTAAAATAGAAGTATCGGTAACGCTGAATTTAATGATGGCTTTTTCATCCACAGGCAACGACACCTCCGTCAATGTCCATGGAACAGGCGCGATGTTTTCCATTTGAGTATCGGTTAAACTCATTTCAACCGTGGCTGCGCCCCGCGGTGATGTTTCTTTCAATTGCTTGAAATACCATTTTGTATCTACCAATCCCAAGTTTATCACTCTCACGTCTTTTCTGTATCCTTCAACATCCTGTAAATACCAGATCGGGAAAGAATCATTATCCCCGGCGGTGAATAATATTGCATTCTCTTCCAAGCTTTGAAGCGTGTTGTATGCAAAGTCGCGCGGGAAATAATTATCCGACCTGTCGTGTGTATGGTAGTTTGTTACAAGTAAATTAATTGGTATTAAAAGAATTGCGATTGTGTAAACGCCGGCAGTGGTGATATTATTAATTGATTTATTCTTTATCTTCTGCGAATATTCCAATATTCCTCTAACACCAAGTGCAATCCAGGTGCTGAATACAAAAAAAGCTCCGACGAAAAAGTAATCGCGTTCGCGAATTTGACTTTCCTGGAAGTTGGCGTAATAATTCATCAAGTACCCGAAAAAGAAAAAGATAAACAACATTACTACAGCGAGTTTCCAATCTTTTCGAAAATAGTAATACAACCCGAACAGGCCGACCAAAAACGGAATTGCAAATAATTTTCCGATATCGACACCCGCGTCGTGATTGTATGATTCTCTTCCGGCGTAATTCCACAAAATGTAACGGTGAAACATGTGGTCGATTTGATATTCGCGCATGTATTCAAAATCATTTGCATAATTCAAATAGATTTTAAAATTCGATTGATTAGTTGACCACCTGCGTTTGAAAATTGGAAATCCTTCGTATGCTTCTCTTCCGATGTAGGAGTTGAGTTCGGCTACTGTTTGCGGAGTATTAAAATTTATCGGCGGCTCCTGGTTGGAACGTATCACAACTGTAGTATAAGAGGAAAATCCCAACAGAATAAGTAATAAAGATTTGAGTAAAAGATTTAATACCGGTTTATTTCTATTATCCGTTAATCGGCCTGCGTACAGCAATCCACCCATTACCAACAAAACAATTACTATTGCTAATAACGTATTATTACCCGACAACCACTCCACCAATTTCATGAAATACATTACGCCTGGATAAACAGCTATCATCAATAATACACCAACTATGAAAGCAAGATAAAATGAGCCTCTGCGTAATACAGATTTTCTAAAAATTACTATAAATATTAGAGATGCAACCCCCAGGTATAACATAAATATGCGGTTAAGCGCAGATAACTCTTCCGGCGCCAATGGTCTGTTTGCTTTGATCGTCCACCACAAATATGAAGCGACTATAATCAATATCACCGTGTGAGTTGCAAAAAGGATTGCGCTCTTTTTCAATAAATCATAGTCAGTAAAATATTTTTTGAATATAACCAACATCGTGATGGGTATGATTGCAAGTACACCGTAAAGATGAACTCCTAATGAAAGTCCTATTACATAAGCAATCAATAAAAGATACTTCTCACTCCCCTCTATGGCAGATTTATCGTACCAGACTATCGCCAGCCAAATCAGTAATGCGGTTAAAAATAAAGCAAGTGCATAAACTTCCGTTTCAACCGCGTTGTACCAAAACGAATCCGCGAAAGCCAATGACAATGCACCGATAGACGCTGCAAAATAAGTTTGGAGATTTTGCGTTAGACTATTTTCCTTTTTGTCTCTAATGTTTTCAATCAGCCTAACTGCAATTAAGAACAGAAATAAAATTGTAAGTCCGCATGTAAAAGCTGATAGCATATTCACTCTGAAACCGATATCCCCTGCAAAAGGGATCATCGCAAAGAGTCTTCCCAGCAGAATAAAGAAAGGCGCACCGGGGGGATGAGTAACCTGCAAATGATTTGCCGACGCAATAAATTCACCGCAATCCCATAATGAAGTAGTGGGTTGAAGTGTAGCTACATAAATAAAAAACGAAATTAGAAACACGACTCCGCCGAATACAAAACGAATGTAATTATCCGTTTCAGGTTTCGTCTCAAACAATTTCTTTAGTCTGTTCATTAGCATAGCTCTATTAATTCTTCTTTACAATTATTCCGAATTCCTGGTAACCGTTCTGCATAATTGATTTTTTAATAAACGGTTTGAATGACCTGTTCAGTAACTTCATAAAGAAAGCATTGAGGCTGAACGGATCGACACCGATAATTTCAACTACTTCAAATCCGTTCCGCAAAAACAGGTCTCGTAATTTTTGTCGTGTATACGACTTTTCGTAACCATGCGGCATATTCCCGAAATGAAGTTTTAAGTAAATCTGCCAAAGCGAGTAGCGGGCCGGAACAAACGTTACCATATATGCTTCAGGTCGCATGATACGTTTCATCTCGTTAAGGAATGGAGTTTCGTCTCTGAAATGTTCCATCAATCCGGCGCTGAATACCATATCGAAACTTGCATCACTAAGCCCGGTATCTCTTGCATCTGCAATATATATATGCGGAATTTTGGATTGTACCTTTTCAATAGAAATCCCGCTTTTGTCCAAGGCGTGGCATTCTATGTTAGCACATGTCGACTGTAATAATTTTATATTCGATCCGAAGCCGCACCCTATTTCAATTACTTGTTTCGGAACATTTTGAATTTTATCAAAATATCTGAGTAATATTTTATGGCGCTGCTCAACCATCCATCTCTCCCCTTTTGAGATGGAGTAATCCGCCCAATAATCATCCCATTCAACCATTCATTTTTTACCGGATAAGATTAAAATTCAATGGATTCATTATTTACTAAAAATAAGGATTTCAACTTTTATTGTCGCTCAAAAAACAATTGAAAATACAAAATAAAGTAGTGAATATAATATTTGCAATATCATTATCTCCTCATCCGTTATGCTTTGCTTCTACCTATACCGTAAAAATTTTTTCAAGAAAGCTTATGTATCTATGCAACCTTTTTACCGGATTCCAGTCTAAATAATTGTACTGGAAAACAGAAAATACAAAAAAGTTCAATTATTGGCAGATTATGGACTTTTTGAGCAAAATTAATTTCGGAAACATTTTACATTAGGTTATTAATGAAGGACATTCATCCACCGAAAATTGCAAGATGGCTGATTAAATTATTCTCAAACCGTGAGCAAATCGAAATTATGCTTCACAATTTTGATGAGGAATATTTTGAGATATATGAGAGGGCTGGTAAATGGAAAGCGAACAGATGGTACCGTCTGCAGACATTAAAATCAATTCCAAAACTTTTTAAATCTTCTTTTTATTGGGGGGGAATTATGTTTAAAAGTTATTTTGTGACAGCAATCCGCAACATTAAAAAGCACAAAGGATATTCATTCATCAACATTTCAGGTCTTGCAATCGGTATTGCAAGCTGCTTGTTAATAACAATATTTATTCAGGATGAGCTAAGTTATGATACCTTTCACAAAAATGCCGATTATATTTTCAGGGTTGTAGCAAGCGCTCCTGTTGGAGAACAACCGACCAACGCGAATGGAAGTCTGGGAGTTGGGCCGGCACTTGCAATAGAATTTCCGGAGATTACCGATTTTGTAAGAATACTAAAAATGGGGAACGGCGCCAAAAGGTATGTAGGTTATGGCGATAAAAAATTTTACGAAGAATGGTTCTTCTTTGCCGATTCCAGTTTCTTCAACATTTTCACATTTCCATTACTAAAGGGGGACCCAAACACTGCTTTGAAACGACCCAATTCTATCGTGATAACGGAAGAAATGGCTCAAAAATATTTCGGCAACGAAGACCCAATGGGCAAAATAATGGAAACTGATCCCTATAACGACGGTGAGATGATGCTTTTTACGGTTACCGCCGTTGCTGAAAACGTTCCGGCTAATTCACATTTCCATTTTGATTTTCTTGTTACTTATAACAACTTGCGGGAAAACTTATCAAACCTTGGAGGATTCTGGCAGAATTACACTTACGTTCTTTTGAATAACCCGGAATCGGCAAAATCACTGGAAGCTAAATTCTTACCGTTTTTAAAACGTAACTGGCAGGAAGATCCATGGTATACAATCCATCTTCAACCTTTATTGGATATCAGGCTTCATTCGAATTTAAATTCGGAAATTCAAGCGGTTGGCGATATTTACGATATTTATATATTCTCAATTGTAGCTCTGTTGGTTTTGCTTATCGCATCGATAAACTTTATGAATTTATCCACAGCTCGTTCCGCCAATCGTGCCAGGGAAGTAGGATTGCGTAAAGTTGTGGGAGCCGGCAGGAAACAAATTGTTTATCAATTTCTAGGTGAGTCGATTATTATCAGTTTCATAGGTGGATTGGTATCAATAATTTTAATCTTATTGTTGCTTCCTGTTTTCAATCAAATTGCCGACAAACAATTTACAATTCAAATGATCGCTGCACCATCAATAATTTATGGAATTATCGGGATTGTTCTCTTTATTGGTTTGGTTTCAGGGAGCTATGTAGCTTTTGTTCTTTCTTCTTTCAAACCTGTTAACACCCTAAAGGGAGTCTTGAAAACTTCCGGCTCGGGAAAGTTCGTAAGAAAAGGTTTGGTCGTATTCCAGTTTGTTCTATCAATTGTAATTATTTTTTCTACACTCACCGTCCGCGAACAAATGAAATTTATTAAAGAACAGGATTTGGGATACAAGAGTGATGAAATTATGGTAATCCCGCTCAATAAAGATCTTCGTCAGGATTATCAGGCAATAAGGAATGAATTGATTAATTTTTCCGGTATTCATAATACCACTACTTCATCTTACGTGCCAACACGGGGAAGCGCACACCACGGGATGAAATTCGAAGGAATGGATGATCGTATTAATCAAGTTGTATATCATATCGATAAAGAATTTTTAGACACATATAATATTGACCTTATCGCTGGTAGGAATATTTCACATTCAATTTACGACGAAGGTGATGCGGAGTTTCTAGTCAGCAGTGCAACCGTAAAAGAGGCTGAATATTCATCACCGGAAGATGCAATTGGCAAACGAATTGAATACCGCATTAATAACGGAAGCATTCTGGGTGTTATCAACGATCTAAATATTTACTCTTTCCACGAAGAATCCATGGCGACAGTCTATTTTGTCTCGCCTATTGAGAACCATCAATTTTTATCTATAAGACTTAAAGGGGGCTCAATACCCGGAACAATTGATCACATCAAATCTGTATGGACTAATCTTGTTCCAAACTACCCTCTTGATTATTTCTTTCTTGATGAAAGCTTTGAGCGATTGCATAGATCGGATCAACGTTTGAGTGACGTCTTTAAATATTTCGGTATGCTCGCTATCGGTGTAGCGTGTATGGGTCTGCTTGGTATGGCGGCATTCTCTGCTGAACAGAGAAAAAAAGAGATTGGGATTCGGAAAACATTGGGGGGTAATACATTCGGTCTTTACTACCTTTTGTCTAAAGATCAATTGAAATGGATTGTCGCTGCTGCTTTAATTGCATGGCCTTTTGGTTTTTTTGTGATGAATAACTGGCTTGAAAATTTTGCATATAAAATTGAGATCGATGTTTGGCTCTTTATTAACTCAGGAGCTTTGGCTTTATTAGTCGCTATGCTAACAATAAGCTGGCAATCGATAAGAGCCGCGCTGGCAAACCCTGTAGAATCACTTAAGCATGAATAAATAACTTATCAGAGGGAGGAGGGTTAATCCTTCCTCTTTCCGCGCAATTAAAATATTATTGATAATGAGTGAAACCTTTTTACTGGAATCCAGTCTAAACAGTTGTACTGGAAAACAGAAAATACTAAAATGACGCATAATCAAAGAATTAGTCGAAATATTCAATGAATTTATGAGACAATGATGAAAAATTCTAAACCACCGAAATGGGCAAAGAGACTGGTGAAATTATTCTCTAGCAGAGATGAAGTACGTTCAATGCTTCACGGTTTTGATGAAGAATTTTATGAACTCACCGAAACAGATGGGGCGCATCGAGCAAATATTTGGTATTGGAAACAAACTCTACGATCAATTCCTAAACTTACTAAATCTTCAATCTACTGGGGGGGAATCATGTTTAAAAGTTATTTCACAATCGCGATAAGGAATATTAAAAAGTATAAAGGTTATTCATTCATAAATACATTCGGTTTGGCAGTTGGTATAGCAAGCTGTTTGCTTATTCTTCTTTTCGTTCAGGATGAATTAAGCTACGACAGATATAATGAAAATGTTGACCGCATATACCGTGTTGCAATTTCTGCGAACTTTAGCGGTGGTGAATTTAAATCTGCAGGTGTTGCAGCTCCTACAGCTGGAGCATTGGTAAAAGATTATCCTGAAATTGAAAATGTCACGCGACTATTATATAGAGGACATGGGCAAACCGACCAATTTGTCCGCTATGAAAAGGAAATATTTAAAGAATTAAGAGTGGCTTTTGCTGATGCAAGTGTATTTGATGTATTTACAATTCCATTCTTAAGCGGTAATCCTAAATCTGCTCTAACAGAGCCTAAAGCAGTTGTAATCAGTGAAAGAACGTCACAAAAGTATTTTGGAAAAGAAAATCCGTTAGGAAAAGTTCTTACTTTCAATGATACTGTAGATTATAAAGTTACAGGTGTTTTTAAAGAGATCCCTGATAATTCTCATTTCCATTTTGACTTTTTTGTTTCTCTTTCAACCCTTGGAGAACAACATTCGGGTTGGTTGAACAACACAGCGTTCCGCACATATATTTTACTAAAGCATGGTGCAAACTCGCAAGACTTGGAAGCTAAATTCCCCGGAATGGTAAAAAAATATGTCGCACCAATGCTGGAAAAATACATGGGTAAAAGTTTCGAATCAATCACTAAAGAAGGTTTCCGGTTACAGTACTATTTACAACCCATAACCGACATCCATCTTTATTCTGATTTAGATCAAGAATTTGAACCTAATAGTGATATTAAATACATTTACATTTTTTCAACAATTGCATTTTTTATACTCATTGTTGCTTGCATAAATTTTATGAATCTAACTACTGCACGTTCGGCAAACCGTTCCAAAGAGGTGGGTGTACGTAAAGTGATTGGTTCGCGACGCTCACAGCTTATTATACAATTCCTTACTGAATCAATTGTACTAAGCCTTTTTTCTCTCCTACTCGTAATATTATTTGCCTTCATTGGTTTGCCATACTTTAATAATCTAGTCGGTAAAACTATTTCAACAAATATTTTTACAAACCTAAGGATTATCCTTTATCTAATGATAATCATGCTTTTTGTCGGATTGATTGCCGGTAGTTATCCAGCATTTGTCCTTTCATCATTTAATCCTATCACTGTTCTTAAACAAAAAATTACATCAAGGTCAAAGAGTCGATGGATTAGAAATGGACTTGTTG
>CAZKNM010000020.1:16269-32571 GCA_964554135.1 uncultured Melioribacteraceae bacterium | reverse complement strand
GCGCCAAGGTTCATCGATTCTAAAGCAGAGCTTGGAACAATTATCAGCGAACCCTTCTCTTTCAACCCTTCGAACAACATGTTCATTCCCCTCAGCTGTAATGCAACGGGATTATCCTTGTACTGCTCGCTGGCTTTTGCAAATTTCTCTGCGATTTCGGTTTCGGCTGTTCCTAGTATAACTCGTGCCTGCCGTTCACGTTCTGCCTGCGCTTGCTTGCTCATAGCATTTGCCAGTGAAGCGGGTATAACGATATCCTTAATGCCGACGGTCTGACATGTTATTCCCCATGGATTAGTATGTTCATCGAGTGTTTCTTGTAAATCGGCGGCGATCTTCTCTCTGTTTTGAAGAAGGTCGGCTAAGTCATGTTTGCCTATTGTATCACGAAGTGTCGTTTGTGCAATAAAAGACACTGCATGAATATAATTTTGAACTTCGAGAGCTGCTTTTTCAACATCCCACACAGTCCAATACACAACTGCATCTACATTCACGGGGACGGTGTCGCGTGTCAATGTCTCTTCCGCTTTAAAATCAGTTACACGAACCCGTTGGTCGATGTAATTAACAACGCGGTCTATTATCGGGATTATGAAAAATATTCCGGGACCTCTCAGCCCGATAAATTTCCCCATGCGCAAAACAACCCCTCTTTCCCATTGATCCGCTATCTTGATTGATGAGGCCAATAAAACAGACAGAATCCCAATAATAGCTGTAACTGTTGGATTAATAATTCTTAACAAAAGAAGGGCAATATCAATCGCCCATAAAATTACAACTACAGTTACTGCTATCGGATTAACGTCACTCTTTTTTATTTCTCCCGCAGTCATTGTGAACCTCCCTGCATATTTTTTAATTCTTGAATTACTTCTTCAATTGTAAATCCGTAACTCGAGGCAATGCTTAAAAACTCGGAACAAATACTTAATAGCTTTCCCTGCCTTTCTTTCGAATCAATGACGACAGGGCTATTACCGATAAATGTACCTGTGCCTTGCTGTGTTTCTAAAACTTTTTGAATCTCAAGCTCCTTATAAGATTTGTTAACCGTGTTCAAATTAACTTTCAATTGAACAGCAAGGGCACGTACTGTAGGCAGTTGTTCCCCCACCTTCAGGTTACCGGAAGCAATACCAAACCGGATTTGATCGATTATCTGCTTGTAGAACGGAACTCCGCTCTTTGGATCAAGCTTGAATTCAATCATGCGATGATCCCCTATACTAGTGATTTGTTGTATTATAATTATATTACAATATAATTATAGCTTATCGAAATGTATTTTTCAAGCTAAATTTTCTTGCACTTGGTACCATATGGTACTATCTTATATCTAACTAATATGGTGGAATCATCAAAATGGATAACATAAAAAAAGCATGCCTGGTATTAATGGAAAAAGCCGATGTCGCTTACCTCTCAACAATCGGCCTAGACGGTTTCCCCCAAACGCGGGCGGTTTACAATTTTCGGAATAAAAAAGAATTCCCTAGCCTGGTAAAGTTATTCAAAGAACACGATGATGATTTCCTCGTTTATATTACTACAGATACTTCTTCCGAAAAGATGCGTCATATAAAAAATAATCCTTCTGCATGTATCTACTACTGCGAACCCAAAGAATGGCATGGTCTGCTGCTAACCGGAAAAACTGAGATTGTCAATGATATTGAAATCAAAAAAGATATTTGGCAGGAAAAGTGGTGGAACTATTACAAGTTAGGCCCAGAAGATCCGGAGTACACAATTTTAAAACTCCTGCCTATTCATACAAAGGGCTGGTATTACGATAAAGCATTCGGATTTGATTTATCATGAAAGATCAACCGCAAAGCGGATTTTTAATATCAAAAATCCACCAACTTGGGCAGAGAATTTTCACGAAGAAGCTTAAGAAATTCGATTTGGAAATCAATGCGGCTCAGGGAAGAATAATGTTCGTTCTTTGGCGTAAAGACAATATTTCAATTCAAGAATTGTCAAAGGAAACTTCTCTTGGTAAATCCACGCTTACAAGCATGCTCGACCGGCTTGAGAAGATGGGCTATGTAAAAAGAATTCCCTCATCTACCGATAGAAGAGTTTTGAACATCGCGAGGACAAAGAAAGACGAATCTTACGAGGATTTGTATGTTGCCGTATCCAAAGAAATGGGAGATCTCTTTTACGCCGGTTTTTCTAAAGAGGAGATTGCACAGTTGGACAATTATTTGGAAAGATTATTCAAGAATCTGGTCAATCATAAATAATAACAACAAACAATGGGGGTAATATGAAGCTTAGCCACAATTCAATTATTTTAATAATTATAGCGTTTGCATTTATTTCAATCAGCTGCAAAGAAAGCGATGATGATCTTGCCGGTTTAATCATTTCCAAAGAGAAAGCCGCGCTCGACCGCTGGTGTAGCGGCGATCCATGGGGTTACGCAGAAATTTATGCAGACGAAATAACTTACTTCAGTCCGGGTACTGAAAGACGATTTGACGGCATAGACACTATGAAAGCATCCTTTGAACCGATTGTAGGGAAAGTATTTGTCGATAGTTATGAGTTAATAAATCCCAAAGTGCAAGTCCACGGGGATACTGCAATACTAACATTCAATCAAATCGCATACGTTCCTACAACCGAAGGCACAACGCGGGAAAGTCATTGGAGTTGCACCGAAGTATATGCCAAGATAAACGGTGATTGGATGATAATTCACTCGCATTGGTCAAGACCGCCGACAAATCCAACAGTTGAACAAGAAGAAGATATCTAAAAACAAGAGGTCACGATGAAAAATATTCTTATACTAACTACAATTTTTTTGTTTTTTATCAATTTTTCATGTCATCCCCGGACTTTAAATAGTCCCTCTACCTGTAATGGTAAGGCCTGCCTTAACGGAGCACAAGACAGCATCGTGATCACAATTGATAAAAGCAAATCTATCACAGTTTATTATGAAGTTTTTGGTCATGGGCAACCCATCCTAATGATTCACGGTTATAGTGTCGACCACCGCTTAATGGAAGGATGCATGGAACCGGCTTTTACCGACGATACTGCGTGGAAGCGAATCTACTTCGATCAGCCTGGCATGGGACACACAGAGGCGAAGCCGTGGATTAAAAACGCAAACGACATGCTTGACATAATCCTCGGTTTCACCGAGGCGGTTATTCCGGAAGAACACTTCCTTGTTGCGGGTGAATCCTACGGAGGATTGCTCGCGCGGGGCATCGTTTTCAAGAAACACGACCTTGTCGACGGAGTACTGCTGATATGTCCGTGTATATACCCTGACTTTAAAAAGAGGACTGTTCCCGAAATGAGTGTGTTATTTCAAGAAAAGAATTTCACCTCAACATTATCTGAGAAAGATGCCGAATTATTCAACGAATTAGCTGTGGTTCAAAACGAAAGAATATGGAAAAAATATCAAGACGAAGTTCTATCAGGAATTAATATCGCCGATAATGAATTTTTGAACCGCTACCGCCAAGATGGGTATTCCTATTCCTTCAACGTCGATGAAATTAACTTTACTTTCGATAAGCCCTCATTAATTCTCGTAGGCAGACAAGATCCCGTGGCCGGCTATCGAGATGCATGGCAAATAATCGAAAATTATCCCCGCGCTACATTTGCAGTTCTGGACATGGCTGGTCACGGACTACAGATTGAGCAGGAAGAATTATTCACCCAACTTGTGAAAGAATGGCTAAAGAGAGTTGAATTAAACAATTAATTAAGTGGTTTACCAGACATGGAGGAAAAATGAAAACAATACTTTTATTGTTCTTACCTTTATTGATGATAATTACTACATGTTCAACTAATGACGATGCAACGGATATGGAAAAATCAAAAGAAGAAGTATGGCAGACTGTGCTCGCACATAATAAGGCATGGGCGGAATTGGAAAATTTAGACGAGCAAATGAAATATGTTCACAAAGATATTGTCTTTGTCGGACCGCCGTATAAAAATACAATCAGCGGCATTGACGCCTACAGAAAAAACTACGAGGAATGGATAGATCACGCAACAGTACATAGCACGAAGGAAAGCGCTCCAGAAATTATCATACTAAACAACGGAAAGACGGCAATTGTAACATATAACGGTGAAATGTCATTTGAATATGACAACCAATCCGTGCCTGAATGGAAAGGGAGAGACGTGATGGTCTTGGTAAAAGAAAATGATAAGTGGTTGATCGCTATGGATATGTACGCAAAACATGTTGATGCGGAAGAAGGAGTGGACTGATATAATGAAAGACATTCAAACATTCGCCGGGTTTTACAAAGAGACTTTTGACTTCCTCAAAAGTCTCTCTAAAAACAACAAGAAATGGTTTGAAGCGCACCGATACGAGTATGAAAAATACCTTCTAGAACCTTTGCGCAATCTTGTTATTGAACTGGGTCCTTTTATGCAATCTATCGATCCGGAATTTGAAACAGCACCAAAGACAAACAAGACGATATCAAGAATTTACCGCGATACACGGTTTTCTCATAACAAGACTCCTTTTAAGACGGTTATGTGGATTGTTTTCAAACGCCCTGTTAAAGTCTGGCAGGATGATCCAGGTTATTTCTTCGAGATTTCTCCAACATTTTACAGATACGGGATGGGTTTCTACAGTGCTTCAGCCTGCACAATGAAAAGTTTTAGAGAGATGATTGACAAAAATCCCAAAGAATTTCTCGATGCAATTTCATTTTACCACAAGCAGAAAATGTTCGGCTTGGAAGGAGACAAATACAACAGACAGATTGTAAACAATCATCCCGAGAAAATTCAAGATTGTTATCAGAGAAATAATTTATTTTGATCCATAACGGAAAAATCGATAATACAATTTTCAACAGGGCCCTGATTGATGATGTAATTTACGTAATGATAATAATACACAAAATGCAGTAAAGCAAAATATTTGGGACAACAGATTGGAAACCATCTTTGATTTTGTAAGCAAAGTAACAATTTTATTGGTCGTTGCACTGATTATTACCCTATTGATGAAAAACAAAATTAACTGCGGCGGCTAATTCATGACTATTATATACGGAAGTACTTACAAATTCTATAACTCTGAAAAATGGAAAGCTGTCTAAACTATAGTAGAAATCCATGCAAATAAAAAATTAGAGGAACAAAGTTCTGACCAATCGAAAGAGAATTAACGTCTCAATATAATCTGCAATTTTGAGTTAATATACTAAAAGATTTATTGTTTGGCCTACACGTTAATATTATAAACTTCTTTATTTATAATAAAAGACACTTTATGTAAATGAGACAAGATTTTATATTTTTTTTATTGACTCAATTTAATTAATAAGTTATTATATCCAGTCACTAAATCTTTATATGCTTACTTTTATTCTAATGTTTTTATTCGTTTTATAATTATGTTGAAGAATAAACGTTATAAAATTTATAGAGATTAATTATCTTTTTTTATTTATATCGAAAAATTAGGATTTCCCCTTTCGAATAGAAAAACATTTCCTGTTAATTTTGTTTTAAATTAATCTAACCGCTGAATTAATATGGAAATATTAAATGTAAGATTTGTTTGTCTCCCCTTTTCTGCTCATTCAAATTTCCTAGAAAAATTCAAAATTTTTTTAAAAAATAATTAGTAATTTCGTGAAAGAATATTCACCGAAATATTCTCATCAACCTTCCGATGTCTTGACACAAGCTAATTCTAAATTTCAATAAAATGGGGTGTACTTAAAAAAATTTCTTATCTAAACTCAAGGAGAGTAATATGAAGAACATTTTAAGGTTTTTAACCGCAGTATTTTTAATTTTTTTACTAATGGGGAGTAGTATTTGGGTGCAAACAACTATAAACGTGCCGGGCGACTACAGTACTATTGAAGCTGCAGTAAACGCTGCTTCAAATGGAGATATTATTAATGTTGCAGCAGGCATATATACTCCAGCCGGAGGTAGGTTGATTATTAACAAAAGTATAACGTTGCAAGCTGATCCCAGTTCAACAACCCGACCCAAAATTAACACAAATTGTAGAAGTTGGACCAGTTGTGCTATTCAGATAGCCTCTGATAACGTGATTTTTCAAGGCTTCGAGGTGGATAATAGTGCCGCTGATCCAAGTCACCTAAAATTTTATATTGTAGGTGATTATGGGAACGCTAAAAATGGATGGACTATACGCAATTGTGATATCCATAATGGTAGAAATTGTATTCGTCCCGTAGGTAATAATGTTACAATTGAATATAATAACCTGCATGAAACCGAATCGGATTTAATAAACGCCGAGTATGGAAATTGTTACGGATTGAAGGTAAGATACAACTGGTTACATTCCCATCATTCCGATCTGGGAGGGAAACCTGCCGGGATAACATACACTTGCTCTTCCGCTCCGGGTGCCGATGTTGAAATATCATACAATTATTGTTGGGCAAGCAGAACATTCATTGACTTTCAAAATAGCGGTGGTTTATCCCCCGCTAACAAAATAATTGTCGCACATAATACAGTTGATTACTGGATAGGTGATTTACCCGTTCCTATTGTAGGAACTGAAAATGCTCAGCAGATGTCCATTGCTTGGTGGAGTAGTACTGGTAAATGGAACGGTCCCAATTTTGAAATCCGGGATAATATCTTCTCCAGACAAAAATGGTATGAGGTTGTAGATACCGACAACCTTTTACAGGGAGAAATTACACTTAAAAACAACATGTTTTGGAAATGGTATCTTAATGACACTTGGTACCCTTCTTACCAATACTTGAACGAATGGCCGGACTTAAGAGGTGCGGTAGGATGGGATAATATGGGAGCTGGCAATGATTTCGTAATTGATATGGGTATTATCGCCGATCCATTTTACGCAGCTACAGGAAGTACTCCTGATGAATACTATGCTTTAACATGTGCGTCACCTGCATACAATACAGCAACAGATGGCACTCACATTGGTGCTTGGCAGGGTATACTGCTTTGTACTGTTCCTATTACTTCGACTGCCGGCACTAACGGGACAATTACACCACTCGGAGTTACAAACGTGGATTATGGAGGAGACCAAAATTATACAATAACTCCTGATCTTGGTTACCATATCGTCGATGTACTCGTTGATGGTAATTCCCAAGGTGCAATTGACAATTATACTTTTAATAACGTGACAGTCAGCCATACAATTTCTGTATCTTTCGCCGGTTTAGAATCCTCAATAAGTGATATTATTACCGAACTTCTATCTTTATTTAATGTGTCTTTAACTAATACAAATTCACTTAACAAGACCGGCGAGAACAAAGATGATAAAAAATTGGAAGAAGTAATTAAGTATCTTACAAATGCGCTTGAACCGGATCTTTGGCTTGATGAAATACATTTAGATGCTAAACACGGCAATAAAGTATTTGATGAAATAAAAAAGGCTGTTAATAAATTAAATGAACTAGTCAAGGATAAGAAAAGTTCTTTGCCCGACGAAACTTTACATGGAATTATTATCAATCTCGCCAATATTACCGACTTATTAGCAAGGGTTGAAATTAATGATGCAGCGGTATCCTGCCTCGATAATGATTGTCAAAAGGAAATTGACAAAGCAAACGATGAAATGGAAAAGGCACAGGAAGAACTCGTTAAGGAAAACTATGATAAAGCTATCGACCACAATAAAAAAGCTTGGGAACACGCTGAAAAAGCAATTAAGAAAACATTAGATAAATCCAGCCCAGATAAAAACATTGTGGCCTCTTTCTATAATTTACCTGTTAATTTCAGTCTTTATCAGAACTATCCGAATCCATTTAATCCTACAACCAGCATTAAATTCGATTTACCGGAGGCAGCAAATGTTTCCCTCAAAGTATATAACTCCCTCGGTCAATTAGTTGCTACTTTAATTTCCAATGAATACTGCGATGCCGGAAGATATGAAAAAACATTTGAAGCAAATAAATTAGCCAGCGGTGTGTATATTTATCAATTAATTTGCGATAAGTTCACAGCGATTAAAAAGATGGTCATTACAAAATAAAAGAACTTATTAATTATTTCATCAATAAGCCCGCTTTTACCGGCGGGCTTTTTATTTAAGTTGCCAATCTATAAATTTATTTAAGATATTATTTCTTAACGCAGAGACTGCAAAATAAACTATAAGAATTACACAGGGAACTCCTCCGGGAGCTCACATTATAAAAATTCATTGTTGATTCCCACTTTCACATTACATAATTTCATTTAATACAAAAAATAAAATCTTACCTTGTTTATTTATTTCATGCAATCTTTTTTTATTTATACTGCATTTTGTATTTTATTCCATATAAATAAGTGTATACAAAAACCCGGAATCGCTTATGTTTCAATCAGTCCCTGAATGGAAAGGGAGAGACGTGATGGTCTTGGTAAAAGAAAATGATAAGTGGTTGATCGCTATGGATATGTACGCAAAACATGTTGATGCGGAAGAAGGAGTGGACTGATATAATGAAAGACATTCAAACATTCGCCGGGTTTTACAAAGAGACTTTTGACTTCCTCAAAAGTCTCTCTAAAAACAACAAGAAATGGTTTGAAGCGCACCGATACGAGTATGAAAAATACCTTCTAGAACCTTTGCGCAATCTTGTTATTGAACTGGGTCCTTTTATGCAATCTATCGATCCGGAATTTGAAACAGCACCAAAGACAAACAAGACGATATCAAGAATTTACCGCGATACACGGTTTTCTCATAACAAGACTCCTTTTAAGACGGTTATGTGGATTGTTTTCAAACGCCCTGTTAAAGTCTGGCAGGATGATCCAGGTTATTTCTTCGAGATTTCTCCAACATTTTACAGATACGGGATGGGTTTCTACAGTGCTTCAGCCTGCACAATGAAAAGTTTTAGAGAGATGATTGACAAAAATCCCAAAGAATTTCTCGATGCAATTTCATTTTACCACAAGCAGAAAATGTTCGGTTTGGAAGGAGACAAATACAACAGGCGGATTGTAAACAATCATCCCGAGAAAATTCAAGATTGGTACCAAAGAAAAAATTTGTGTTTGATCCATAACGGGAAAATCGATAATACAATTTTCAACAGGGCCCTGATTGATGATGTAATTTACGGATATAGTATGATTGCTCCTTTATACTATTATCTACGAGAAGTTAAAACTCACAGCACCGACAATTCATTGTAATGGAAATTATCAACCTTAAAACACTCGCTTTCGGGTTTTACAATAAAATCATTACGTTTTCAAATTGTCTTTATAAATTAACTTTGCTACTTTAGTTAAAAATTTTTATAAACTTCACAAACAAACAGCACATTAATGAGCAAACAAAAAATCCAACCATGGAAAGTCGTTAAATCCGAAAAGGGTCCCGGCCTGCAGCTTTTTAAAGTGAGATTCGATCATGTTCAAAATCCGCGCAACAAAAAAGAAATGCGGCGTGTAATTCTCGAAACTGAAGAATGGATAAATATCGTCGCGGTTACACCCGAAAAGAAAATTGTTGTCGTCCGGCAATTCCGTTTCGGCAACGGGAAAATTACAACCGAAATTTGCGGCGGAACGGTTGAACCGAACGAATCTCCGAAAGATGCCGCAATCCGTGAATTGAAAGAAGAGACGGGCTACACAACAGATAAATGGACTTATCTTGGTGCGGTAGAACCAAACCCGGCATTCCAGGACAATTTCTGTCACCTCTGGTTAGCGGAGGATGTCCGCAGGACACACGACCAAAGTCTTGACGACGGTGAAGATATCCTGGTTGAGACAATAACTCTAAATGAATTAAAGGAAGAAATTAAAAACGGTACATTTACCCATGCGCTCGCCCTCTGCGCACTGTCGCGAGTTTTTGATTTGTGGAGCAGTATTGAGGAATATAAATTTTCATTAGAAACCGGAACATTTACCAAAAGGACAAAATGATAACCAAACAATTCCTAACAGGCGGTGACAGAAACTTCGGTTATTTGATTGCAGACGAAAAAACCAAACTTGCTGTCATCATCGATCCTTCATATTCGCCCGAGATGATCTGCGGATTTGCTAAAGACAACGATTATGAAATCAAATATATTCTCAACACTCACGATCATTATGATCACACAAACGGAAACACCATTGCCGAAAAATTAACCGGGACCAGAGCTCTTACATTCGGTGATACTGATCCTTTTACTGGACAAGAAATCAGCGACGGTGTAATTCTTCCTCTTGGAGAACTGCAGATAAAAATAATTCACACACCGGGTCACACGATGGATTCAATTTGCATTTATATCGGAGATGCTGTTTTCACGGGCGATACTCTTTTCGTTGGTAAAGTGGGCGGTACCGGTTACGGCAAAGATGCAGAACAAGAATACAATTCACTACATAACAAGTTAATGAAACTTCCGGATTCGACACGTGTATTCCCGGGACATAACGTGGGTACTGCGCCGGAATCCACAATTGAAAATGAAAGAAAGACAAATCCCTTTTTTCTGCAGCCGAACTTTGAAGCATTTATCGAGTTAAAGAAAAATTGGACTGAATATAAAAGAAAGCATGGAATTGATTAATGAAAATAGATTTGGGGGATTTCGAAATACGGAGTTACCGCAAAAGCGATAGAGCGTCACTCATCAAGTACGCAAATAACAGGAATGTCTCGATAAATCTATTAGACAGCTTTCCCTTCCCATATACCGAACTGGAAGCCGATCTGTGGCTAGCTTATGCAATGAATCAAGATCCCGAGATGAATTTTGCCATCGCAAATAAAAAAGAATTGATCGGTGCCATTGGATTAAAGCCGCAGGATGATGTTTACCGATATTCACTTGAACTCGGTTATTGGCTCGGTGAACCTTTTTGGGGAAAGGGAATTATGACTCGAGCCGTAAAAGCTTTTACCGATTATGTTTTCGAAAACTACAATGCTGTTAGAATTTATGCCGGGGTATTTGAATCGAACTACGCATCTTCACGTGTTCTTGAAAAAGCCGGTTATAAACTTGAAGGATGCTTGAGAAAAAATGTGAAGAAGAACGGAAAATTTTTGAATCAATACATATTTGCCGTTGTCAAGTAAGGATTGTACTATGTAACAATATATATTTTACAATTATCTAATGGGAAATTTCGTAAGGGGAATAAGTATGAAAAGATTGGATTTTATATTCATCTGCTTGTTAATTTCTTCAAATTTTCTTCTCGGGCAAAAACAAATTAATCCAAAGTATGATGAAGGGCTAAAAAAATTATTGGGGATTCAGAAACAGATCAAAGATATTCATCCTGCTCTATCCAATCTATATCCGGTTGCCTTTGCGGAAGATTCTGTACTTTATATCTTCGAATCCGACGAACCGGGTAAATTTGAATTTAGAAAAAGTGAAATTGCAATCTCTTTCATCCCGCCGAAAGTGCTTGCTGCTTTCCCTCTGAGGGAAAATGATTATAAAATGACATGCCTTATCCACAGCGGCGTTTTTGATACAGACGAGGGATATGTATTTATTTTTCACGAATTCTTTCATTGCCATCAATTCCACACAGTCGAGCTCGACTTAAAAGCCAAGCTCGATATTAACACCAAAGCGATGAAAGAACAAAATTGGATGTGGGAATTAAACTATCCGTTTCCGTATGAAGATTCCGTTTTTACAAACACTTATTCCGCATTATTAAAAGCACTATCGGAAAAAAACTATGAGCAGGCAAACATTTTACGTAATGAACTAAAACAAAATCTGAATCAAGATGATTATGACTACATGACCTGGCAGGAATGGAAAGAAGGTTCTGCAAGGTGGATCGAAAACAGAATACGCGCCCGGTTGGGAATTGAAGAAAATCATTCCGGAAAAGATGTGCCGTTTAACCGCGTGACTTTCTATGAGGGAGGCTCCTCAATAATAGAAATGATTGTCGATACTTCTCCGGAAACTATAGTTGATCTTGAAAAACTGTACCAGAAAATCAAATACGAGTAAAAACAAAAATTGTCGAACAAAAAACATCCGGAAATGACTGTTAAAGAAATAATCACCGAACTGGAAAAACATGGCAGACCCGATGCACTCGAAGGGATGAAAAGATACGGTATTAATCCAGAGAATGCGATAGGTGTTTCTGTTCCCAATTTGAGAAAGGTCGCAAAGCAAATTGGTAAGAACCACAAACTAGCGCACGACCTCTTTGCAACCGGAATTCATGATGCGATGCTGTTAACCGCGTTGACTGCAGAGAAAGAAAAGGTAACCCCAAAAGAAATGGACGCTTGGGTAAAAGCGTTTTATTCGTGGGATTTGGTAGACGGTTTTTGCAATAATCTTTTTGTTTATACACCTTACGCTTATGATAAGGCGATTGAGTGGAGTTCTAAAAGACCAGAATATATTAAACGCGCTGGTTTCGTAATGATGGCTGTAAGCGCCGTTCACAGGAAAGATTGGGACGATAAAAAATTTATCTCATTCTTCACCATTTTAAAACGGGAAGCAGCTGAAGAAAGAAATTTCGTGAAGAAAGCCTTGAATTGGGCGCTGCGGCAAATCGGCAAGCATAATATAAACTTGAATAAAAAAACAATACTTCTCGCAGAAGAAATCAAGACAATGGATTCAAGGTCTGCACGATGGATAGCTAACGATGCTCTTAGAGAATTAAAAAGCCCACAAGTTCAAAAAAGATTAAAAGAAAAGATGAGGCGTTATGAAAAATGAAATTCTTTTTCACGAAGAGCAGGACTATAGGGGTACATGGATGTATTATCTTGTAATGGGAATATCAATTCTTACAATATTCCTTTTTGTCTGGGCTCTGTATCAGCAGCTTTATCTGGGCATGCCATTCGGAGACAATCCCACCTCTGATAAAGTGCTGATGATTATATCCATGTTTGCTATCCTCATAATGGTTTCTATAATTTGGTTGATTGCCTATATGAAACTAATTGTAAAAGTTAATCGAGAAAACATATATATACGCTATTATCCCTTCATCAAAAAGACCATTCCATTTTCAATTATAAAATCCTTTGAGCTGCGCACCTATAGGCCCATAATAGAATACGGCGGATGGGGAATACGGATCGGCTTATTTCTTAAAGGAAATGCTTACAATGTAAAAGGAAATGTTGGCATGCAACTTTACTTTCAAAATCGAAAACCTCTTTTAATCGGAACACAAAACGGAGAGGAGTTTTTAAATACTCTCAATAGAGTACTTTCTTCTCATACAAGAGAGTCTCTCTTTAATAAACGAAACTAATTTAATTCTTTTCAAGGAACACCAATACGGAGTTATTATGAAAAAGAAATTTTTTCTTTTAATTATCAGCGGATTAATTTCTTCATTCGCTGTTTCTTGCGACTCAAATAATTCGGGAACGGCCGGTGCCCTAATTGGGAATTACAGACTTTATTCCCTTCTTCTTAAGGATCAAGCCGTAACTCTTTATGCCGGTCAGATAAATGATTGGATGGGAGGAGAAACGACAATCTCCGGCACACTCTCCTTATCGGCACAAACCTACAGTTTGTTAATGACAATCGAAATGAATTCGTTTGGAGTGGAATACTCGACTACCACACAAGATGACGGGACTTATACAGCAAACGATTCTGCCATTACAATGACTTCCGATGATGGTGAAACACAGACGGTTTATAATTATTCTTTTGAAGGCATTCAACTGATTTTAGAAAACGATTCTGAGGAACGGGTATTCACAAGAATTTAAAATTCAAAAGTGCTCACTAAAAATCGCCTTTGGATTTCATTTACCCTTTCATGTATCAACAAAGCTGTTTTGACAAAACCGAACAGCAGTAACTTGCTTTTAATACTTTTCTGTTTACCTAAAGTATGCTTCCATTATATATGACATTTAACAAACGGTTTGGTAAATTTGTAATTATGTCATCATCACAAAACGATAAATTTAACATATCACGAAACTTGCTTGTTCTAATAGTCTGCACCGCTTTTGCTCTAATTAATTTTTTGCAGGACTATTTTTTCGCCATCAATTTCGACAGGCAATTTGAAGCTTGGGAAAAATTGTTTTATTACTTTTTGTATTTCTATACATGGGGACTTCTTTACTTCATTATTGTTTTTGTAGCAGGAAAATTCAAACTGGAAAAGAAAACGTGGGTGAAACATCTGCCCATACACATAGTTGCAGGAGCATTTATTGCTTTTCTTCACCGACTACTTACAACCATTCCTTATTTACTTATCTTCTACCCCGATAAATGGCGCGAAGTATCACTCTCAGCCATCTATACCAAAACTATCGGAAGCAGTTTTGATGCATTTGTTTCATACTGGATAATTCTCGGCGCATATTATGGAGCTGAGTATTATAAACAATTTAAAGAAAGCAAACTAAAAGAGGCCGAACTGGAAAAGCAGCTTGCACAGGCAAACCTTCAGGCTCTTAAGATGCAGCTTCATCCCCATTTTTTATTTAACACGCTTCATACGGTTTCTTCACTAATGCAGGAAGATATAAATGCCGCCCGAAAAGTGCTGGCAAAATTAAGCGACCTTCTTCGCCAAACTCTCGACAATATGGGTAGGCAATTTATCCGCTTAAGCAGCGAGCTTGATTTCTTAAAAAGCTACTTAGAAATTGAGAAGATCCGTTTCCAGGAAAGACTAAGGATCGTTTACGATATCCAAACCGAAACACTTTCTGCTGCCGTACCCAACCTTATTCTCCAACCCTTAGTTGAAAACGCAATAAAACATGGAATCGCTTCAAAAGCCGAAGGAGGTGAGGTTAAGATTTCATCTTCAAAATTGAACACCCTGCTCGTACTCAAAGTAAGCGACAACATCGGAAACGGAAACGACAGCAATTTCAAAGAAGGGGTGGGGCTCACTAACACACGTAAACGGCTTGTACAAATTTACAAGACTGCTTTTTCTCTGGTTATTCAATGTCATCCCCGGCAAGGATTCTCGGTCACTCTAACTTTACCTTTTAAAGAATACGATCCCGAAGAAAATGACGACACCACCTAGTAAAATAAAAATAATCATCGTAGATGATGAACGTCTTGCCAGAATACGAATTAGGCGCCTTTTGCAAGACGATCCCGATCTAGAGATTGCGGCCGAATGCGCAAGTGGAAAAGAGGCCGTACAAAAAATAAATGAGTATCGCCCGGATATTGTTTTTCTGGATATACAAATGCCGGAGCTGAACGGTTTTGAAGTTTTGGAACAGATTGAGCTTGCTCCTTTCCCTTTGATAATATTTGTTACGGCCTACGATAAATATGCAATCAAAGCATTCGATATCCACGCAATCGATTACCTGCTTAAACCTTTCGAAGATGAACGTTTTTATGAAGCTTTACAGATTGCCAAAGAAAGGTTTGGGAGTGCCAAACAAAATTCTCTCTCGCAAAAAATTTTTTCCTTGCTGGAAGAAACAGGAAAAATTAAGAATACATTTATTGAGAGATTAATGGTAAAAACCGAGGGAAGAATATTTTTTATAAAAACAAAAGACATAATCAGAATTAAAGCTTCGGGGAAATATCTTGATGTTTCGACCGACACTAAAAGCCACCTGATACGTATGGCAATGAACGAAATAGAGGCAAAACTTGATCCCGAACACTTCGTTAGGATTCACCGCTCTTCCATTATTAACATCAATCATATAAAAGAAATCCAATACTGGTATAAAACCGAATACATCTTTATACTTACCAACGGCGAAAAGTTAAAATCAAGCAACAGCTATCGTAAAAACCTAACCAGAGTATTAAATAAGTAGAATATTCATGCCGTAATAGTACCATTTCATCCACCAATAATCCCCTTTAGTGACAAAATAGAAACAAGTCAATTAAGAAAATGTCTTATTTGGCATAAATATTTTCCGTAATACTCACGATGAAACAAAAATCAATTTGGAGCTTCATATGAAAAAATTATTATTACTTCTATTTTTTATTTCGATGTCGATGCTTTACTCCCAGCAGCTGGAAATTACACAAGTTGACAGGGATATTATTTCGCTCACATTCAACGGTGATTGGCAAAAAGCAGACTCAATAGTAACCGTCGAGCTGGAGAAAAATCCTAATAATCCCAAATACCATTTCCTAAAGACATACGTTATGTTTTACTCAAGGTCGTTCAATGAAAACGGTCCAAGAAGAGATTACATCATTAGGTTAACGAAACACCTCGCTTGGAAAGGGATAAGGATTGCAGAAAATCTCCCTCCAACAACTGAGAACAAATTTTACCTTGGAT